>JAGQIY010001402.1 GCA_020430865.1 Myxococcales bacterium | reverse complement strand
TCGCGGGCTGGGCGAACGGTCAGAGCGTCGATCAGGCCTATGTCGACCACCTGGGGGTCGTCACAGCGATCCCGAGCCTGGAGCTGGGAATTCGCGCCACGGCGGCCGAAGTCCGCTCGCGCATCGTCTATGGCGCGCCGGGCAGCCCCCTGCCGCCAACCAATGACCCCCACCAGGTCTGGTCGCGCCTGTTCAGCGGTATCGCGGGGGATCCCGACACGCGCCTCGTGCAGTTCGACAAGCGCAAGAGCGTCCTGGATGCGGTCCAGGGTCAGTTCGCGCTGCTCAACCGTCGCGTGAGCAATGAGGACCGCCAGAAGCTGGAGGCTCACGCGGAGATGGTGCGGGAGCTGGAGCAGCGGCTCCAGCTGGCGGCCAACGCGGGGGGTGGAGGCGCTGGCAGCGACGCCTGCGCCAAGCCGCCAGATCCAGGGGTCCTGGCGGTGGACGACGAGAACGAGATGCCGCGGGTGTCTCAGTTCCAGCTCGAGCTCCTCGCCATGGCGTTCCGTTGCGATCTCACCCGCGTCGCCAGCTTGCAGTTCTCCACCGCCATCAACGACATCCGCTTCCCTTGGCTGAACAGCATGGGTCAGGGCCACAGCCTGAGCCACGCGGGCACCAGTGATCCCGACGCGCGAGAACAGCTGGTCAAGCGTGGGAAGTGGTTCAGCGAGCAGCTGGCGTACTTGATGTCGATGCTAGACGCGATCCCCGAGGGCGATGGCACGGTGCTCGACAACACCATCATCGTCTGGTGCAGTGAAGTTTCCGCGGGGAATACGCATTCTCATAACGAGATGCCCTTCCTGATCGCTGGCGGCGGCGCGGGGCGACTGAAGATGGGTCGCTACCTACAGTACGACGGGGTGGCTCACAACAAGCTGCTGGTGAGCATCCTGAACGCTCTCGACGTGACCGTGGATAGCTTTGGTCACGTCGATTTCAACTCCGGTCCCCTGTCTGGCCTGGAGGCTTGAGCTTGAGCTAGGTGAGCGGGGTCAGGTAGTAGATCCAAAGCGCTGCCACCTCGCGTGCCATGAACCAGGGCAGCTTGCGCAGGCGTCGCGTCTCCGTGGCTGGAACCGTGTATACGTTCATGCCCGCGCGCTGATACGCGAGCTTGATCCGTGGCAGGTGGTAGAAGTGGCTCACCGCGAGCACTCGCTTGGCGCCTATCCGCCTGAGCATCGGCACGGAGTTCTGCACCGTGTCGTGAGTGGTGAGCCCCTGCCGGTCGACCAAGATGCGCTCTGGAGGAACGCCCATGCGGATGGCCAGCCGCCGCATGGCGAGGGTCTCATGAGTCCCGCGATCGCCGGGGCCCCCAGACACCACCAGCCACTCCGCCTCTCCGGAGGTGACGAGTCGACTCGCGGTTCGCACCCGGTCTGCCAGAGCCAGGGACGGCTTACCGTTGGGGTAGACCCGCGCCCCGAACACCACGACCGCGTCGGCAGGTCGTCGATAGTCGGTCTTTCCGAAGAGCACCATCTGAGCGACGGGGCACGCCAGCGCCACCAGGGCCACCACCGCGAGGGTGCGCAGGTTGCCGAAGCGACTCACTCGGAAGTCGTTCCTCAGCGCGCTGTACATCACGCTGAACAGGGCGAGGAAGATCAGCGCCGAGACGGGTACTGGGCGCGGTGTGTGTATCCGTCCGGAATCGATCGCCGCCACGAACGCGAGACCGTTCGCGCCGCAGAATGCCATCAGCAGCATGGTCCAGCCAATGGTCAGCTTGCGGCGCAGCGGGCCGAGGCGCGGGCGCCAGGCAAACGCGAGCAGGGCGGGCGCCGTGAGCACCACCACACACCAGCCGAGCCAGTGAGGTAGGCCGTGCAGGTCGATCCACCATCCGCTGGCGTCGAATCCCGGCTCGAAGACGTCGCCCAGCGCGTTCAGGCAGCTGAAGCCACCGAAGAACGCGGCGACACCGCGGGCAATGCTCCAGCGCACCTGCGCGGAGATGCCGCGAGGTCTTCCTGGCTCCGCGGTCTGGATGGCGGATGTGTCGGCCGAGTCAGCCACCGCTTGCCTG
>JAGQIY010001401.1 GCA_020430865.1 Myxococcales bacterium | reverse complement strand
TGGGACAAGCTCGTCGCCGGCGACTACGACTGGGCGCACCTCGCGATGCACCTCTGGCCCGAGCGGGTGGTGCCCAAGTGCATCGATGACCGCAGCCTCGCCATCGCCCACGGGCTCGAGGACGTGTTCTGGCACGAGGACGACTCGGGAACCTGGCGCAAGAGCCGGGTCGACGACGCCACCGTGCAGAAGCTCATCCAGGAGCGGACCTCCACCACCGTCAAGGCCGCCCTGAAGGACCTCCTGTCCGCCGCGACGCCCACGGCGAGCAAGGGGCGCAAGGCGAAGGGCCGGAGCGCCTCACCGCGCACCTCCGCGCCGAAGCCTGCCCCCGCCGCGGCGCGGGCCACCACGCCCGACACGGCGCTCGACGAGGCGACGCTCCGGGCGGTCAAGGCCGCCATCGCCAGCGTTGCCGACGGCGCCTCCAAGGCCGACGTGCTCGCCGCCACGGGCCTGTCGGACGGGGACTGGAACAAGGCCATCGCCACCTTGCTCGACCGAGGCGACGTCACGCGCACCGGCCAGAAGCGCGGCACGCGCTACCACGCAGACTCGCTAGGAGAAGAGACATGACGACACCAACGCCGACCCTTACCGATGCGCTCATTGACGAGGTTATCGATCGCTATTGGCGGGAGCACGATAGGTACGTGAAGCTCGCAACGCGGGTCGGAGACCTGTGCCGGGTTCTGGTCGCGGACAACACGATTCGGGCTCAGGTCACCTACCGTGCCAAAGACCCCGATCGCCTTCGCGGCAAGCTTAGGAAGTACCAGGCTGACTCGAAGGAGGCCGTGTCCCTCACTACAACCGAGGCGGTTTTCGCGCGTATCGGAGACCTGTCGGGCGTTCGAATCACAACCTACGAGGAGCGTGATCGCTCCACGGTCACGCAGCTTCTTGCGGAAGCGTTCGCCGGGCCAGGTGGCGCGTCCGCTCCCATGGTGGACGTCAAGAACAAACACGACGATGACCGCGCGAACTTCTATCGAGCCACCCATTGTCAGGTAGTGCTTCCCGCCGACGAACTCGTCGGTGTCTACGCGAATCTAAGGGGTTTGTCCTGCGAAGTTCAGGTCTGCTCGATGCTTGCTCACGTGTGGAACGAGATCGAACACGACTTGCGCTACAAGCCGTTTGCGGGCGTCCTGTCTCTCGATGAAGAAGAGCTCATCCAGCAGCTGGGACACCTTACGATTGCTGGCGACACGACGATCCGTCTCTTGATCGCCGCGGTGGACAAGAGGCAGCAGTCCCAGACCGGGGCCTTCACAGACGCTTTCGATTTTGTGGCCCGGCTGAGGGACAAGTTCCCTGTGTTGACTGAGTTTGGTAGGCATGCGCAACAAGTCTACGAAGAGCTGCTGGCTCGAGGTCTGGACAGCCCATCCAAGGTGGAACAGCACTTCCGCGGCGAAAACCTCGCGGAGCTGCAGGGCGCGGTCGATCAGTTTGACAAGTGGCTTGAGGCGAACGAGGGGAAGGACTCTGGGTACCTGGCTCGAACCGGAGCCGATGTATTGCTTATGGCTCTCCTTCGAGACTCAGCACAGGTCATCGTAGACCGACATCCGGCAGGGCGAGGTCATGGCCGGCCGCCACGAATTGCCTGGCTGGCGCGGCGCTACATTCAGATGAAGGAAAGTGAGGCTGCTGCGGTTCAGTCCCCAGCGGATGCACAGAGCAACGATTCAAGTGACGTTGGGGGCGACGAGTGACCCACGGGCTGCACCAGCACATCGCGTCGACGCTCGACCGTCTCCTCCGCGAGCGGCGCGTCGTGGTGTTCTACGACCTGCGTGAGGAGTTTCGACCCTTCCTGGACGAGCTCGATGTCGTCGGCACGGGCGTGGGCGACCTCCCGCGCGTCTGTATCCAGGATACGCTGACACATGTGGCCCGATTCGAGGGCTCGTTCTTCGCGCTCAAGGCCGCCGTGGAACCGATCCTCGCGGCGCCGCGCCCGGAGCCGGTCCTCATCTACGTGCCGGGCTTCGCCAAGGAGCGGCTCGGGAAGCTGCGGGCTCCAGCGACTCCCAACACGGCGCAGGGCAAGGACGTCTGGAACGTGCTCTTCGAGC
>JAGQIY010001400.1 GCA_020430865.1 Myxococcales bacterium | reverse complement strand
CCTCGGAGGTGGCGCACGGGTCGAGAGAAGCCCTCGAGAGCGATCTCGAGGCGCGGTGCATCTCCGTGGTGGTGGCGGGGGCGCACTACGCGATGCACCTGGACGACGTGCAAGAGGTGATCGGGCTGAGGCCGTTGACCCGCGTGTTTCATTCTCCCGCGGCCATAGCCGGGGTGACGAGCTTGCGGGGAGACGTATTGCCCGTGCTGGACCTCGGTGTGTTGCTTGGAGCCGGCAGCTCCGGGCGCGGCGTGAACGCGCGGGTGCTGGTGGTGCGCGACGGCAGCAAGCGCCGCGCAGGGCTCCTGGTGGACGCCTTGGCTGGCTTGCGCGAGATCCCCGAGGCGGGGCTCGAAGCGTTGCCGTCGACCCTGAGTCCCGAGGTGCGTGAACTCAGCGAGGGAGTGATCGCCGACTCGCCGGCCTGCGTGGTGTTGCGCGTCTCGGCGTTGCTCTCGGCGTCCCAGATCACCCCGACGCCGGTGGCGACGGGGGCTGATTAGCCGATGAGCGGGTTCCCTCGGACCCCGCTGCCTCCGGAGCTGGCTCCCGGGACCCTGGAGCGCATCCTCGCGCGGCTCGAGCGTCAGCATGGCATTGGTTTACGCGGGGAAACGAGCTTGCCAGGCTGGCAGCGCGCGCGCATCTTGCGCTGCCTCGGGCGCCCGGAGCTGGCGCCGGCGCGGGAGCGCGGAGGCTACGATGGCGCAGCCGAGGCGCTGCTCGGCAACCCGGAGTTGCTCGGCAAGCTCGCCGATGATCTTCGAGTCGGGGAGACACGCTTCTTCCGTGATCCGCTGCAGTGGCAAGGGCTCGAAGCGTGGCTTCGGCGCTGGCCCGAGGGTCGCACACTGCGCGCGCTGTCTGCGGGTTGCTCGACGGGGGAGGAGGCGTGGAGTCTCGCCATGTGTCTGCGCGACGCAAACCTCACGTCCAGGGTGTTCGGGCTGGATCGCAGCAGCGCCGCGCTCGAGGTCGCGCGCGCCGGGAACTACTCGCTGGACACGCTGGCGACGCTGACGAGTGCGCGCCGTCAGCGCTACGTCGAGCTGACGGCTGACGGTGGACGCGTCTCTCCGAGCCTCGGTGTGACCTTTCTTCAGCGCGACCTGATGCAAGGCCCGCCGGCGGGTACCTGGGACCTGATCGTGTGCAAGAACGTGCTGATCTACTTCGGGGACGCAGCCGGCGCCGCGGTGGCCAAGCAACTCGTTGCGGCGCTGTCCGACGTTGGAGTGCTGCTCGTCGCGCGGAGCGAGGCGCCACGCTTGCGCGCGCTGGGCTTCGACGAGGTGGAGCTGGGCTCCGGTGCTACGGCGTTTCGCTGAAGCCGCCTTGCTGCGCCTGAGCGCCTTCGCTATGCGGCCAGCATGACCGACGCACTGAAGATTGGTGGGCACAGCTTCGACTCTCGCCTGTTCGTGGGCACGGGCAAGTACAAGGACGTCGAGGAAACGCGGGCAGCGCTCGAGGCCTCCGGGGCCGAGGTCGTGACGGTCGCTCTGCGGCGCGTCGACCTGAAGGATCGCTCGAGTGGCTCGCTGATGGACCTGGTGCTGTCCAAGCGCTGGACCATCTTGCCGAACACCGCCGGCTGCTACACGGCCGACGAGGCGATCCGCACGCTTCGACTGGCTAGGGAGCTGGGCATCGCCGACATCGTGAAGCTCGAGGTGATCGGCGACGAGAAGACGCTCTACCCAGACAACGAGCAGACCCTCGAGGCAGCGAAGATCCTGGTGAAGGAGGGCTTCACGGTGCTGCCGTACTGCATCGACGATCCCATCGTGTGCAAGAAGCTGGAAGACATCGGCTGCGCGGCGGTGATGCCGCTCGCGGCGCCCATCGGTTCCGGGCTCGGTATCCGCAACCCCTACAACCTGCGCATCATCATCGAGCAGGCGAAGGTGCCCGTGATCGTCGATGCGGGCGTGGGCACGGCGAGCGACGCAGCGGTGGCGATGGAGCTCGGGTGCGACGGCGTGCTCATGAACACGGCGATCGCTCTGGCCAGGAAGCCGATTCAGATGGCCGAGGCGATGCGTGAAGCCGTGAGCGCGGGGCGCAAGGCGTTCTTGGCCGGGCGCATGCCCAAAAAGCTGTACGCTAGCGCCTCGAGTCCGGAAGCCGGCTTGATCTGATCCACCGAGCGAGAGGCGAAATCAGGGCGTGGGAGTACCCGTGACAACCGACGACGCGCAGCCGGGCATGCCCCAGCGCTTCACCGCCTACCACTGGAAGCTGTTCGTCTTCCTCAGCGTGGCCTGCCTGTTCGAGGGCTATGACTTCATGGCGCTGACCCAGATCCTGCCCGAGCTGCGGGGGGAGATGGGGGTGAGTCGCACCGGGGCGGGCTTGCTCGTCGGCGTGGTCAACGCGGGCACGGTGATCGCTTACCTGCTGGTGCGCGGTGCGGATCGCTGGGGCCGCAAGAAGGTCCTCACGCTGACCATCACGGGCTACACGATCTTCACCTTCCTCACGGCGTTCTCCCCGAACGTCTACGTCTTCGCCGTGCTGCAGATGATCGCCCGCGTCTTCTTGATCGGGGAGTGGGCGACCAGCATGGTGATCGCCGCGGAAGAATTTCCGGCGAGAAATCGCGGCATGGTGATCGGCGTGCTGCAGGCGTTCACCAGCTTCGGAGCCATCGTGTGCGCGGGGATCGTGCCCCTGCTGCTGAAGACAGCGCACTCCTGGCGGACCGTCTACTTCGTCGGCATCATCCCGCTGCTCATCCTCGCGTTCGCTCGCCGCGGCCTGAAGGAGACCAAGCGGTTCCAGCAGGTGGACCCCAGCAAGCGCAGACGCTCGATGCTGGAGATCTGGAACACGCCGTACAAGAAGCGCATGCTGCAGATGAGCGCGATCTGGTTTCTGACGTACATCTGCTCCCAGAACGGCGTGACCTTCTGGAAGGAGTTCGTCGTCACCGATCGCGGGTGGAGCGCGGATGACGTCGGCAAGGCGATCACGCTGGCAGCGCTCGTCAGCATGCCGCTCGTCTTCCTGGCGGGTGTGCTGGTCGACGTGATGGGGCGGCGGGGCGGAGGCGCCGTGATCTTCGTCCTCGGCGCAGGCGGCATCGTCGGTTGCTACACTCTGCACGGCTTCTGGCCGCTTACGGTCGCGCTGATCTTCGGCATCTTCGGCGCCAGCGCCGTGCTGCCGGTGCTCAACGCGTTCACCACGGAGCTGTTCCCCACGGAACTGCGTGGCGACGCGTTCGCCTGGTCGAACAATCTACTTGGAAGGCTCGGCTACGTGCTGAGCCCGTTCATCGTCGGCGCCGCGGCGGAGAAGGTCGGCTGGGGACCGGCGGTCGGGTCCACGGCGCTGTTCCAGCTGCTGGCGCTGGTACTCATTTTCGTGATGCTGCCGGAGACGAACCGCAAGGAGCTGGAGGAGACCGCTGCGGCGGAATAGGCGAGGCGCTTCACGGAGTTCCAGGGGGGATGGAGTTGACGCTCGAGGCACGGCTCAGGCTGCTCCGCTCGATCACGGCGACGTACGCCCTCGGGCTGCTGGTGATGGGGCTGATCCCGATCGGACCGCTGCCGCTCCCCACCACGTTCGTTCCTCAGGACAAGCTGATTCACGCCCTAGTGTTCGCCGGCTTGACCGTGCTGGTCACCACCGCGTT
>JAGQIY010001399.1 GCA_020430865.1 Myxococcales bacterium | reverse complement strand
CGCCAACGAGAGCGGCGACGGCTTTGCCTTCCCCATGGACCAGTATCACGAGACCATGAAGGCAGTGCTGCAGCAGGCGCGCAAGGCCGTGCCCGACGCTGGCTGTCTGATCCTCGCGGCAATGGATCGCGCCGAGAAGAAGGGCGCGAGCCTGCAGAGCATGGCCGTCATCCCTGCCCTGGTGAAGGAGCAGAGGAGCACCGCGAGAGAAGTCGGCTGTGCCTTCTTCAACACCTACGAGGCGATGGGTGGCCCAGGCTCGATGGCGGCCTGGGTCGGACGCGGACTCGGCCAGGCGGACCTCACCCACCCAACCGGAAGCGGCTCCGAGGTGCTCGCCAGCTGGATCTTCCGCGCGCTGATGCGCGGCTACGACGCGTTCAATCGCGCGCAGCGCTGAAGTACCTCGGCGGCCAGCGTCTCTCGGCCATGCGGAGGAAGGGTGCGGCAGCGCTATTTGGACGCGCCGAGCAGGAAGTCGGCGGTCGCCTGCCCGATGACCCCATAGCCCTTGGGCGTCAGATGAATGTGGTCCGGCGCCGCCAGCGGCGGACTCTGTTTGGCCCAGTCAGTGATGCTGTCACGTCCACCCATCGCGTCGAAGACGCTGAAATAGGCGCAACCCAGGGCGCCAGCCACGCTGCGCTCCAGCGCATCGATGGCGATGATGCGGTCCTCGTTGCGCACCCAGTCCGTGGGTCCGAAGAGCGCGCAGCTGGCGTCCGGGGCCGCGCGGCGCACGCGCTTCATCAGCGCCTCGAAATGGGCTCTGTACTTCTCGACGGCCGTGTTGGCGCCAGCCTCGTTGGTTCCGTATGCCAGGACCACCAAGTCGGGCTCGCGCTGCTTCAGCAAGTCGACGAAGCTGTCCTCTTCCCAGGCCAGGGCAGTGGCCACGCGGGCTCCGTTGATGCCGAGCGTGTCGAGCACCACACCGGGCTCGGAGCCCTCGACCACGGCTCCGAAGAACTCCGGGCGTCCGGCGCCGGGTTCCAGGGTCAAGGTATCAGATGCCGCGCCTTCGAGCAGCGTACGCTCGATGCGACCAGGCCGCTTGCTCTTCACGGTCTTCGTCTTGTCGCCCAGTTTCACACGGAAACGTGTCCGGGCGTCAGGCATCCGGTAGTAGACGGTCCAGCGCGCCGAGCCGAGGAGCGTCCTGGCGCGCGGTGTGAGCCGGAGCTTGGCGTCTCCGCTACCGAAGGAAGTGCGCACGCCGCCGATACCGAAGACCCCGTCTGCGGTCTTGCTCGAAGTCGACGGGGCGTGAGGCAGGTGCTGCCAGTCGCCGTCCAGGTCCACGCTCACCCCGGAATGACGATACGGTTCGAGCCCGAGGTAGACGAACCCCGGGCCACCCGCTGGCGCCACCCGACCCAGCCGTTGCCGCACGGCATCGGTCCAGAAATCGGCAGCGGTGTGAGAGTCTCCCAGCCAGGTGACGCGCACTGGGCGCTTGCGCTGTCCAGCAGCGAGCCCTGCCATCGCCGCGCGGAAACTCGCCAGGGGCCCCTTCGGCCCCACTTCCTCGCTCGGAGCAGCCGACTCCAGAGCCGCGACCACCGTCCCGGAGGCGGGGGCCGTGGCGCTCGTCGTTGCATCCGGCGCAGCGGCGTGGGCGACCTGCCCGCCCGTTTCCGTGCGTTGACCGCTGCTGGTTTGGGGGAGAGGCGCAATCGGCTCAGGCGTCGCGGTGCCGCAGGTCACCACCACCACCAGGCTACCGAGCACCAGCGCGGCGTAGATCAGCTGCTTGTCGGCGCTCGCCGACGACTGCGAGCCACTCACCTGGGCGGAACCTCGAGCGCCTCAACCCGAGCTTCGCTGCGGGCTCTTTCCTCCCTCAGGCGGCGCTGCACGTAGGACACGAGCTCCTCGATGTAGCTGTCCAGGCTCGGACAATGGATACCAGAACCGCGAAGCAGCTCGTCAGCCTGGGTGGTGTCGTAGCGGACGTCGGTTGCCAACAGGTCCACCATGGCGCGCTGGTTCTTGGAGATCAAGTTGACACCCGGTGCGCGCAGCACGGCCTGGCTCAGTCG
>JAGQIY010001398.1 GCA_020430865.1 Myxococcales bacterium | reverse complement strand
TCCTCCGCTGCTTCGCGCTGGGGGTCGGTCATGCTGATGTTCCCGGTCGTGGCGCCGCGCAGGCTGGACTGCCCCAGGCGGGCGCGGTGAAGGTTCGCGTACTCGAGATCGGCGAAGCCGAAGTCACAGCGCTCGAGCACCGAGTGAGAGCAGTCTGCGTAGCGCAACACGCAGTGGATCAGCGTGGAGCCGCTCAGATCGGCCTTCACGAAGCACGCCTGGGTCAGGTCGCAGCCGCTGAACCGAGTCCCGAGCGCGCTGCAGTTCGTGAAGTTGCTCTGCCGGAGCTGCGCCTGGCTGAGGTCCGCGCGATTCAGCACCGCCCCTTGGAAGTCGCTGTTCGCGGCGCTCGCCCCGCTCAAGCTGGCGTCCGTCAGGTTCGCTCCCGCGAACCCGACCTGAGCGAGCGAGGAGCGCTCCAGGCGGGCGCGCTGGAGGTTCGCGCCAGCGAAGTTCGAGAGCCTCAGGTCGAGCTCGCGCAGGTCGACCTCGGAGAGATCGGCGGCTTCGAACAGGCACTGGACGAAGCTCGTCTTGCGGTCGAGCAGCGTCTCTCGGAGATCGGCCCCGCTCAGGTTCGCCAGCAATAGGCGAGTGCCTCGCAGATCGCAGCCAGCGAGTCGGCGACTCGAGAGCCGCGCGTCGCTCAAGTCCAGGCTCGAGAGGTTCGCTCCGGTCAGGTCGACCTGTGTGAGCTCAGCGCCATCGAGAGCGGCTTCCCGCAGATCCACGCCGCTCAGGTTGACCTCGTTCAACGTCGCAGCTTCCAGAAGAGCCCCGAACAGGCGCACGCCGCACACATCACAGCCGAATAGTTCCGTGCGGTTCAGCTTGGCGCCGCTCAGGTCTGATCCGCGCAGGCTGGCATCGCTCAGCAGGCAGTCGCTCAGGTCGGCGCCAGTCAGATCGCAGGCCACGAAGCTGCATTGGCTGAGGTCGAGGCCCGAGAGGTCGACGCCGCGCAGGTCGAGCCCTTCCGCGCTCTCACCGAAGAGCTCTCCCGCGGCGGCGAGCTCGAGCAGCTTTTCCCTGGATCCGATCATCGACGAGTCTCGGGGAGCTTCAAAGCAACCCGCGTGCCGTCTGCCGAGCCTGGCAGTGCGCGATCGAACGCCATCCGGCCTCCTGCCGTCCGTCGCCTCCCGGAAATGAGCGCGTGGTCGCTCCATTTCGTCCTCTCGGTGCGGCGACGCGGACTCGTGCTCTCCCCCCCGAGCCCGAACCCGACGAACCCGTGAGGGTGCAAGTCACTGCGCGCCTGGGGAGCAAGTGATTGCAGGAGGGTGCAAGCTCGTGCACGGCCTCGGGAGCTCGGTCGCGGAGTCAGGGGAGGGCGTCGAAGTGGCTCGAACTCCCGCGCAATCAAGTGGAAAGCGCCTGTTCCGTGTCCACGATGGGCTTGGCATGGCCACTGCACACGGGGTCGGGGACGCACCGAGGGGTGCGCGAACGTGCACCGGCCGACGCGAGGGCGCGGCCAGTCAGGAGGCTGAATGAACGCGATGGACACATCGATGCTGGAACAACTGCGTCGTGAGGTCGAAGGCCGTGTTGCCGAGAAGGCGGGGCAGAACGCTGGCGGCGAAGCGCCCGCCGCCGCGAAGGATCAGGCTGCGCCGCCTCCCGTGGCGCAGCAGCGAGGGTTGCCCATCGACTGGAGCACCGAGCCGACGCCTGCCTACGCCAACGGCTTGCAGGTTGCGTACTCCGTTCAGGACTTCGCGCTGCTGTTCACGGAGCTCACGCGCTTTCCCGGACGTCTTGCCCCGGGGAACCAACCGGGGCAAGAGCGCGCGCGTGTCGCCGCTTCCTTGCGGGTGAACCCCGAGGCCTACTTCCAGATGCTGTGCGCGATGGCTTCGACCTGGAATCAGTTCGTGGGGGAGGTCGTCGACCCCCGCATGCGTCAACCAAGGTTCAAGCTGCTCGACGCCGGCGACATGCAGCTCGAGGGCCTCTCACCCAAGCAGCGCGGAGAGAGCTGATGAGCATCTTCGGCGCGGTCCCGGATCACGAGGCGTGGGTCGGTGGGTCCGACGTCGAGCTCCAGGTGCCGATCGCGCCCACCGCCAACGCGACGCTCGAGCTCGTGGGCGACGAGGCTGCCGACTACAGCTTCGTGGCTGACCCCCACGTGACCTCGGGCGACGCCAGCGTTCGCCTCAAGTTCTCGCCACGGACGACCGGGCGCAGCGACGCGAAGCTCCAGGTCAGCGGGACCCACCAGAGCGTGAGCCTCAACGGGCTCGCGAAGAATCCCATCGTGCTCAGCGACGACGACCACGACTTCGGCACCGTGTTGGTGGGCGAGACTGAGGTCAAGAGCTTCACGGTGACCAATCACGCCAGCTCGTCTGCGACCCTGACTCTGGAAAAGCAGGTCGAGACCGACGACACCAGCGCCTACTCCCTGTCGCCAACCAGCGTGCCCGCGACGGGGGTGCCCGTGGCGGTGACGCTGACGTTCGCGCCCACGGCGGCCGAGCACTACAGCGCGAATGTTTCCTCGAGGATCGGAGAGCTGGAGGTGGCGCTCGGCGTCAGGGGCAAGGGCAGCCTGGACACGGTCGAAGAAGGTGCAGTTCAGCAGACGTTCAGCGACGATGCCGGAGCGCTGCAACCCAGCGCAGCGACGCGCTTCTCGGTCTTCGTCCCCGAGTACAGTAGTCGCCTCAACATGGGCAAGCCGAGCCCCGCGGACGCCGGCGCGAACCCGATCCGGATCAACGGCATCGGCCTCGCCACCACGCAGAAGGTGCTGCTCAACGCCTGCGGTACCCTCGACGATAGCGAGATCGGCATACAGGCCAACGGCAACGTCTACATCCAGTCCAACGAAGCCGACGTGCTGTCCCTGTCCGACGGCAACAACGTGGTCGCGGCGGGCGGCGCAGCTTACGTGCTGGGCGACGGTGGCGTGCTGATCGCCACCACCGTCGATGGACCCACGAGCAAGGGAGACGACGATTTCCCCAACGCGGACCTGTCCGGTGACAGCAGCCCGCTGACCGCCGCGGGAGCAGCAGGCGCGTTCTTCAGCGCCGCCGACGCCTTCATCGCGCTGTGCGGAGCGCTGCGCGCTGGCCGCTACCTCACGCTCGACAGCAAGAGCGGCCTGAGCAAGATCGCAGCAGTCGCCGCCGGCGTGACGGGCCTGACGGCCAGCGTGATCTCGGCAGTCGGCGCCTCCCCTGCGGCGCTCCCTGCCGTGACCATCTACGGCCACGCCGGCGTGCTGGTGGGGACGCCTGGCTTCGGCGGCTTCCACTGCGCGGCCGGCCTCGCGCTGACGAGTGCCTATCCCATCATGGGGGGCCTCGACTGCGAGATCTTCGGCTTGCACGGCGTGAAGGTCACCGGCCGCGAGACCTCGTTGCAATCCCTCGTGGAAACAACTGTCAAATCCCACGGCAAGGTGACCATCTCCGCGGACGGCAAGTCGCCGCCCTACATCCCCGGCGCCACCGCCATCGCTGGCGAGCTCGTCGGTGAGGTGGAGGTCACGGGCAAGGACAACGTCAAGCTCTTCGGGGGCAACACCTACAACATCCTGATCGACAACCTGGGCGTCGACATGTACGCGGAGAGCGATGCGTCGAAGAAGGGTCGCATCGCGCTGATGAGCAACGACGTGGTGATCCGCGTCGACAAGACGATGATCAAGATCGCCAAGGGCAGCGTTCAGGTGCTCGACGGCAAGAAGGGCAAGGTCGTGGTCTCCAACGGGCAGATCACGCTGACGGGTGCCGGCAAGGAGCAGGTGACACTGAAGAGCGGCAAGATCGAGCTGAAATCCGGGTCGAGCACCGTCAGGGCGGATGCCTCGGGCACCAGCCTCAAGGGCTCGAAGGTGATGCTGGGTTAAATTGCCGCGTGGCAACTATAGGGGCGACTTCTGGGGAGCAGAGGGCGGGCACACCGCCCCGCTCTCGACCCAGGCCTGAAACAGCTCCCCGGCCAGGGCCTGACTGCCCACGGCCGGGGTGAGCTGTGCCGGCGGATTCCAGCCGTAACCGACGAGCGCGTCGTGCTTCATGTGTTCGATCAGCGCGGCGGGAGACTTGTCGCCGTTCCGCGCCGGGTCCTTGATCTGCTCACAGATCTGGCCCAGCGTGCGATCCTGCCAGGCCATCTCCAGCGGCGGCATGCTCCACTTGGGCGCGCCGGGCATGTTCCGGAAATTCGTTTCCCCGTGGCAAGCTGAACAGGGGAGCCCCGGAGCCCCCGATCCGTCTTCGCCCCGCACGACCGCCGGCTGGTGCGGGATCCCTTGCTCGGACTGGAGCGGTCGATCGCTGGCCGAGTGGCAGTTCACGCAGCGTGGGCTCAGGATGACCTTGCCCAGCTCCTCGAAGAGCGCCACGGAGCGCTGGCTCCGGTCCTGGATCTGCGCGAAGTCTGAAACGCCCTTCAGCCCGTTCTCCCCGGGCAGGGGGGGAGGCGCGCCAGGTGCCTGCTTCACCGTCGGCGTCTCACCGCAGCCCCCGAGCAGAGCGGCCACCAGTGCACCGCACAGCCAGCCGCGACCAACGACCGGCGAGCTCTCGGTCCGCGCCGTCATTTCTTCACGTTTCCCGCGGCGTCGTGAATTGCCCTGCGGATCCGCATGTAGGTTGCACAGCGGCAGATGTTGCCGGTCATCGCGTGATCGATGTCTTCGTCGCTGGGCGTCGGTCGCTTCCTGAGCAGCGCGACGGCGCTCATGATCTGTCCCGCCTGGCAGTAGCCGCACTGGGGCACCTGGAGAGTCTCCCAGGCCTCGCGGATCGCGTCCGCCTCTGGGCCCTCGAGACCTTCGATCGTGGTCACCGGCCTGTCTCCGACGGAGCTGATGGGCGCCACGCAGGCCCGTCGCGGTGAGCCATCGACGTAGACGGTGCAGGCGCCGCACTGCGCGACCCCGCAGCCAAACTTCGTGCCCGTGAGCCCGAGATGATCGCGCAGAACCCAGAGCAAGGGCGTATCCGGAGCGGCATCCACGTCGTGGACCTTGCCGTTGACCTCGAGGCGTATCGTCATCAAAGCGCTCCTGCGATCTGCAGGCGGTCGCTGCGATCGGTGCCGAAGATGGGCAGCCGGCGAATGCGCAAGCCCGTGGCTGCGAAGATGGCGTTTGCCAGCGCCGGCGCGGCAGGCGGTGTGGGAGGTTCGCCGACGCCGCCAGGAGGCGCTGACGACTCGATGAGCTTCACTTCCATGTGGCGTGGGGCTTCGTTCATGCGCATCACGCGCCAGTCAGGGAAATTCGCCTGCTGGATGGCGCCGCTCTTGGCGGTGATCTCGCCGTAGAGCGCGTTGGAGAGGCCGAAGAGCGTGCCGCCCTCGAGCTGGGACGCGCAGTGGTTCGGGTTCACCATCGTCCCCGCATCCATCACCGACCACACCCCGGGAATGCCGAGCTTGCCCCGAGCGTCCACGGCGACCTCGACCACCGTCGCGACGTAGCTCACGAACGAGCGGTGCGCTGCGATGCCCAGGCCGTGACCCTTCGGGAGCTTGCGGCCCCACTTGGCGAGCTTCGCAGCTTCTTCGGTGACGGTCCTGAGGCGCCTCGTGTCGATGGGATAGTCCTTCAGGGGGCTGCCGTAGTTGTCGTAGCTCGCGCCTTCCTCGTTCGGATCGATGGTGCGCGGCGGCCCAATCAGCTCGAGCAAGTAGTCCTTGGGGTCTCGACCCGCGGCGTGCGCGAGCTCTGCCGCGAAGCTCTGCACGGCGAACGCGTGGTAGATGTTGGCCACCGAGCGCAGCCAGCCGATGCGCACGTGTGCCGCGGCTTGGCCGCTCTCGAGCTGCAAATTGGCGACGTCGAAGGGCGTGTCGCTCGCCCCCAGACGCAGCTCCCCTGCGTCCGCCTCCTTCGCGCCGGCGACGAAGGTCGAGCCGATCGGTGGAAACGCGGTGCGGTGCAGCAGCGCGACACATTTCCCCGAGGCATCCAACCCAGCCTCCAGGCGCTGGGCGCTGACGGTGTGGTAGTAGGCGTGCTGCAGGTCGTCCTCCCGTGTCCACACCACCTTGACGGGCGCCTTCACCCGACGCGCGATCAACGCCGCTTCTGCGAAGAAGTCTGGCTTCGACTTCCGGCCGAAGCCGCCGCCAAGCCAGGTCACGTGGATGGTCACGTTCTCCAGGGGCACGCCACACACCTGAGCCACCGTCTGGCGTGCCTTCTGTGGTGTCTGCCCGCAGCCCCAGCAGGTCACGTGATCGCCTTCCCACTCGGCAACTGCCGCTGGCGGCTCCATCGCCGAGTGTGCGAGGTGAGGCACATAGTACTCCGCCTCCACACGCTTTGCGGAAGACGCGAGCGCCTTCTGCACGTCGCCACGTCTGCGCGCGACCTTGCCAGGTTTCCGTACGGCTTTGATCAGCAGCTCCTCGAAGGAGTTCGAGTCGTAGTCGGAGTTTGGGCCTGCGTCCCACTCGACCTGCAGGGCCTCGCGACCGCGGATCGCGCTCCAGGTGTCCTTGGCCACGACGGCGACTCCGCCGAGCGGCTTGAAGCCGACGGGCTCTTCCACGTACGGCAGCTCCACGACGTGCTTCACTCCGGGCGACTTCAGCGTCGCAGCCTTGTCGACGCGCTTCGAGCGCCCCAGCACCTGGGGCGGGCGCGCGATCACCGCGTAGAGCATGCCAGGGCGCTGCAGGTCCTGCCCGAAGATCCCCTCACCCTTCACGATGCGGGGCGTGGTGAGCGAGGCGATGTCCTGGCTCAGGTAGCGCCAGAGCTTGCGCTCTCGGAGCTTCACCCTGGAGGCGGGCGGCGCGGGCAGCTTGTTCGCTTCGACGGCCAGCTCGCCGTAGCCGAGCTGGCGCGCCGAGGCCTTGTGGTGCACGACGCCGAGCTCCGCGGTGCAGTCACGGGTGGGCACCTTCCAGCGCCTGGCCGCGGCTTGCTCCAGCATGCTGCGCATGGTGGCACCTGCCAGCCGCAGTCGGTCGAAGTTCAGGCGCACCGAGCGTGAGCCGTCGGTGTTCTGATTGCCGTACTTCGCGTCGCCTTGCGCTTGCACCACTTGGACGTCTTTCCAGTTGGCGTCCAGTTCGTTTGCCAAGATCTGCG
>JAGQIY010000010.1 GCA_020430865.1 Myxococcales bacterium | reverse complement strand
TGCACGACGAGGCCGCGATCCGCGGGCACCGGCGCACCTACGTGGGCGCGCTGCCGGGGCAGATCATCCAGGGGATGAAGAAGGGCAACACGATCAACCCCGTCTTCATGCTCGATGAGGTCGACAAGATCGGCCACGACTTCCGCGGCGACCCGTCCGCCGCGCTCCTCGAGGTGCTCGACCCCGAGCAGAACAACACGTTCGCGGACCACTACCTGGAGATCCCTTACGACCTCTCCAGCGTGATGTTCGTGGCGACTGCAAACGTCGCGGACCCCATCCCACCTCCGCTCCGCGATCGCATGGAGATCCTCGAGATCCCCGGCTACACGCGGCGCGAGAAGCTGGCCATCGCCCGTCAGCACCTGATCCCCAAGCAGCTCGAGGAGCACGGCCTCAAGAAGGAGCAGCTGGAGATCACCGACGAAGCGGTGGAGGAGATCATCGAGCACTACACGCGTGAAGCTGGCGTGCGTAGCCTCGAGCGCCAGGTGGCGAGCGTCATCCGTGGCGTCGCCGTCAAGGTGGCCGAGGGCGACGACACGCCGCGCAAGGTGGCGACGGAGGACGACCTCCGCGAGTACCTGGGGCCCATCAAGTACACGAGCGAGGTCGCCGAGCGCACCGAGGAGACCGGTGTCGTCACCGGGCTTGCCTGGACCAGCGTCGGTGGTGAGATCCTGTTCGTGGAAGCCACGCGCATGTACGGAACCGGAAAGCTTCAGCTCACCGGCCAGCTCGGCGACGTGATGAAGGAGAGCGCCCACGCCGCGCTGTCGTTCGTGCGCACCAACGCCGAAAAGTACGGTATCGCGCGGGACTTCATGGACAAGTCGGACATCCACATCCACATCCCTGCGGGTGCGATGCCGAAGGATGGCCCCAGCGCTGGCGTGACCATGTTCACGGCGCTGGTGAGCCTGCTCACGGGGATCCGCGTGCGCCACGACGTCGCCATGACCGGCGAGATCAGCTTGCGCGGTCGCGTGCTGCCCATCGGCGGCCTCAAGGAGAAAACCCTTGCGGCCCACCGCGCCGGCATCAAGCGCGTGATCCTCCCGGAAAGGAACAAGGCCGACCTCGAAGAGGTGCCCCGCGAGATCCGCGACGACCTGGAGTTCGTCACGGTCCACAAGCTCGATGAGGTGTTGGAGGCAGCGCTCGAGCGCATGCCCGAGCCGAGCCAGGCGTACCTCGACGACATCGCGAAGAAGGAAGCGGAGACTCAGGCTCCGACGAACTGAACTCGCCTCCCAACAGCAAGAGACCCCCTCCCGCGCAAGCCGGAGGGGGTTTTGCTGTTCTTGGACTCGGGGAGCGAGATCCTCGATGGCGCGACCTAGCGCTATCTACACCGCTCAACGTAGCGGGCAGGGACGTAGCCGCTGGTACCATCAGGCGCTTCGACTGCACAGAAGGAACTGGAGTCCTCGTCGCCCGGGTGGCACTCTCGCTCGTCGTCAACGGATAACTTGGTTCCCTCCGGATAAGCGGATCCCTTCTTGTAGGAAGCAAACGGAAGGCTCCTCAGGTAGACGCCCTCACCCTCGGTGTTGGCCACGCAGACCTCGTATGGGTTGAACCATACCTTCTTTGGAGGCGGCCGTTCTGGAGCGGTTTCTACCGGCCTCGCTGTCTTGCTGTCTTCCGCGAGGTAGAGACACGTGCGCACCACTGCGGCCCCGGCCACCAGTGTGGCCACGCCCAGCACCTTCAGACATCCGGATAGAACACCTTTCGATGATGTCCCAGGTCCTGGGATCTGTTGTGGGTACTGATATTGGTGGTGTTGGTATGGACGCCAACTGCCGGGTGGGGCTTGTTGCGGGCGCCTGTATTCTTCGTCGTCTTGGTCTTCGTCGACTTGGTCTTCGTCGTCCTCGTTCAGCCGAGTGCGGTCGTATGCGGCGCGTAGTGCAGGGTTGCCGAGGATCTGGTAGGCGAGGTTGAGTCGCTTCAGTCGCTCCTCCGCGTCAGCGAGAGGACTCGTGTCCGGGTGATACTTGCGGGCGAGGCGCTTGTACGCTGCCTCAATCACCTCCGGTTCGGCGGACCGGCTGACTTGCAGGATCTCGTACAGGTCCTCGTCGTGCACAGCACCTTTCAGAATACCAGCATCGGTGGGGAAGAGCGGGCGTATCCGCAGGGTTGCGAAATTTCGGGCGAATCCCCCCTCCGCCCGCGCGCGCGAGCGAAGCGAGTCGCGACCGGCGCCGGGAGGGGGCGGCGCAGCGAGGTGGTCTGGGGAGTCACGTCGCGACTGAGCGAGCCGGGGGGAGGCAACCCGAGAGACGGTGAAGAATGCGGCGGCTCCTGCGAGCTCTCTTGCCGTTTCCGCCAGTACGTCGAGTTTGCCCAGGTCAGCCTTCCGGTATCGGCCTAGGCTATGGGACTGCGAAAGGGGGAGGGAATGGCGAAGGGCAAGGGCGGGAAGGAGGCTGCGCCAAAGCAGCCCAAGAAGCGGGTCTCGGGCAAGAAGGACGCCGCCGGGAAAGCGTCACCGAAGAAGG
The DNA here is from genome assembly GCA_020430865.1 of Myxococcales bacterium. The sequence goes on along the minus strand of JAGQIY010000010.1, from coordinate 2,707 downwards.
GCTCTGCGACGAAGGCAGAGAAGGACGCCAGGACGAAACAAGCGAAGTCAGCGCCGAAGCAGGCTGCTGGCGAGCGAGTGTATACGTCGCGCACCCGCTCGCCCGAGGACCTGTTCGTGGCGCTGACCTCGGGCTACAAGGAGATGATTTCCGCGGAGAAAGAGATCGACCGTCGCCGCGTGAAGGAAGGTGCCGCCGTCATCGAGGAAGTCCTGGAGCTAGCCGTGGAGAGGTTCGAGCGCTCCGTTGGGCGCTGGCTGTTGCCGAGGCTGGTCGAGTACCTCGAGAAGGACGAGGTCCTCGACCCGAAGTACGACGTGTTGGTCCATCCGTGGGACAAGGAGACGCTTCACCCTGTGCTCGAGCACATCCCGAACGTTCGACGCACGGCGCTCTTCCAGCGTCACTTCGAGCGCTGCATCGCGGAGGGGCTCGAGCTGTCGATGTATACGTTCGAGTGGGACCACCTGCGGATGGTGCCGGACCTGGCGCCGTGGATCCTTCAGCACTATCACATCGAGCATCGTCAGAAGCCGCACGCGCCCCTCGAGGATGAGAACTGGAAGAAGCTCCGCAAGAAGTTTCCCAGCATCGATGCGGCGCTCCGCGCCCACGCAGGAAAGGTCGGGCCCAAGCCCAAGCTCAGTAAGGCAACGCGACCGAGGGTGGTGAGCGGCTCGGCGTCTCGCTTCTCCTTCAAATCAACGGCAAGCGCCTATGGGACTGAACAGCTCGACGCGCTCTCGAAGGTCGACCGGGCTCAGTTCCTGATCGCCGCAGAGGCTGAGACGGGCAAGACGTTCAAGAAGCCAAGTCAGTACGCGAAAGCCATGGCGAAGGAGCTGGAAGAGGATCCCGAGATGCAGGGCGTGGAACGCTTCGAGGTCGACGGCGGGAGCGAACCGTGGGTGCTCTGGCATTTTCCGGCGACCGACGACGGCAGTCTGTTCGTGGGCGACACCAAGAAGCGCGTGCCGATCGTCCTCGTTTCAGGAGAATTCCTGCCGCTCGATGCGCGCTGGAGCGGCGGAAAGAAACTCGCCCCGAAAGTACGGGCGACACTCGAGGCGGAGTGCGAGGCGCTGAGTGCAGGATTCAGCGTGAGGAGTCGCTAGAGTTCGCCGGGCATCGGTCAGCAGTCGAAGTGCAGAAGGCTGCTGATCTCGGAGTCCTACCGCGGTCGAATGAATTGCCACGCGGGATGCCCAGGACTCACTTTCATTGGGTCGGGTTGCGTCGCGAAGGCTCGGTGCGCTATCGCGCTCTCCATGTTCTCGAAGCTGATGGGGCCGACGCTGGTCACGGCGGTGGCCGTGACCGGCGTGGCCCTCTTGGGGTGCGGCGCTGGGGGAGAGCCTTGCAAGCATCGCGCGGGACAGCGCTCCGACTTCAAGTACACGCTCCCGATCGACACGAGCAAAGGCAGCCTGTGCTTCGCCAAGGAAGACATCCTCGAGGTGGGGTACTGGGGCGCGAAGGAGATGCGGCTGAAACAGGAACTCGCGCTGCGGAAGTCCTTCGCGGAGGCCGGTTATACCGAGGGCGACACGGAACAGAAAAAGGACAGCACGTCGATCATGTTCTGGAAGGATGGGCGGGGCGTGAGCATCCTCCTCATGCCGACCCACTCCACTCGCCCGAGCCCTTTCCGCAAGGCGACGAAGATGGTCATCAAGGTGTACCCCAAGCTAGGCAAGTAGAGCGCAGCCGCTGGCAAAGCGCACAGCACGTTTCCGCTTCGCGGAAGAGCACCCGCCCTCTGTCTCCGCGATCGAAGACCGACAGCTCGCGCCCGCTGCTGGAGCTTTCGGGGCGAGGATTGGCTGGTCGCGCGCCTGGGAACACGCCTGAGCAAGGGTCGGCTCGAGTTGTTGCGTCGCGGAATGCCCCTGGCTACTCTGAGCGTCTTTTCGAGGACGACCTCAGGAAGACTTTCGAGTCACAACCGTAGGTCGGGGTGCTTTGACCGTGACCAGGCCTGGACTTCAGCAGACGAAGGAGCGACGAATCCGCACACTCGGCGAGTGTGGACGGCGGCTCTCGGTTGCGCTCCTGTTGCTCAGCGTGGCCGCGCCTGGCTGTCGTGCTCGGGCGGACCAGGACCTGGCGCCGTCGCCCGTGGTCACGCTGCAGCCGGCGGCGGTCCAGGAGTCACCGTCCCGGGAGTGCGCCGCGCGCATCCAGCGCGCCGAGCTCGAGCCGGAGCTGGAGGGGGCGACGGCGTTCGAAGCCAAGCGGGCGCAGATCCTGGCTCGCGCCAAGGCAGAGCCCATCCTGTTCTGGCGCGCGCCCAGGATCACCGAAGAAGTCAGCCCAGAGGTCGAGACGCTGCGCAAGCGCATCCAGCTCGGCCCGAACCAGGGCTACGCGCTGCATTCACTTTACCGTGTGGTAAAAAATAGGCCGGAGATAGCGCGCGCGCTGATGCTTCGCGAGGGCTACTTCTACGCCGAGGACCCGGATCTCGCAGTGGCGATGGTCAACGTGGTGGAGCTGCATCACCTGTTCAAGGCACCGGAGCTGTTCATCCAGCGTGGCAGTGACGTGATCCACGTGGTGAAGGCCGACCGTGGCTACTGGTACGAGTACGCCGACGGTGTCGAGAAGGGCAAGCGGGCTCGACTGTTCCTGCTGGACCGCGTGGTGGAGTCGAAAGCAGAGCTTGCCAAGCCGCTCCACGTCGACGTGCGCGATCTCGCCTACCAGC
>JAGQIY010001397.1 GCA_020430865.1 Myxococcales bacterium | reverse complement strand
GGAATTGATGCGGGTCCTTCCGAGGCACGATGGCTGGCCGCAAGCGGAGCACAAATCGCAAACGCAAGCAGCCCGAGGGGAAGCTGATCCACGTAGTGTTCGGCCCCGGCGGCGGACGCGTACGAGCGCTCGAACCTGGGGGTGAAGACGGCGACGATGAGCGTCCGCACTCGAACCGGGAACCGATCACCGATCAGTTCACGCGAGCGGAGATCGCGCGTCTGCTTCACATGAGCCCGGGGCGCCTGCGAACGCTGGACAAGAACGGCGTGGTCTCTCCGTCGGGCAGACGGCGTGGTCGCCGCGCCTACACCTTCCAAGATCTGATCGCGCTGCGCACGGCGCAAGCTCTGCTCGAGAGTCGCGTGCGGCTGCGCGATGTCACGCGCGCCGTTTCCGCGCTGCGGCAGTCTCTGCCACGGGTCACCCGCCCGCTGTCCGAGTTGCGCATCGTGAGCGATGGCCGGCGTGTCGTGGTGCGTACTCAAGACGGCAGCTTCGAAGCGCTCACCGGGCAGATGGTGCTCGATCTCGAGGTGAAGAGCCTGCGCGACGACGTGGTGCGCGTGCTGCGGCCGAACGCGGGGCGTGAACGCGCGCGCACGGCGTACGAGCTGTACCTGCAGGCGAGCCAGCTGGACGAAGACCCCTCGACGATGGACGAGGCCGAGGCCCTGTACGCTCGCGCGGTCGAGCTCGATCCCTGGCTGGCCATTGCCTACACCAATCTTGGAAACATTCGTTTCCGTCGGCACGACGCCGCGGGTGCCGAGGCGCTCTACCGCAAGGCGTTGCAGATCGACGTGCGGCAACCCGAGGCGCAGTACAACCTTGGCTACGTGATGCTGGAACGGGGTGAGGCCGAGAAGGCGATCCCGCTGTTCCAGGGGGCGATCGCCGCAGATCCGAAGTTCGCCGACGCGTACTTCAACCTGGCCATGGCGTTCGAACAGACCGGGGAGCCAGACAAGGCTCGTCCCTACTGGAGGGACTACATAGCGCTCGAGCCCCACGGCACCTGGACGGAGATCGCCAAGCGCCACCTGTAGCAGCGCATCCCCCGATCGCCCTGGCTAGCCGCGAGCGGCGACGTTTCCCCGCGACAACCACCAGGCGGTGACTAGAGCTTGCGGTGCTGCAAGCAGGGCAGGCTCGCGCGCACCCGTTTCACGCTCTCCATATCCAAATCCGCGAGGATCAGCCCGACGCCATCGGGGGCTTCGGCGACTACCTGTCCCCAGGGATCCACGATCAGCGCATGACCATAGGAGGCTCGTCCCTCGCAGTGCTTGCCCCACTGGGCCGGCGCAACAACCCAGCACTGGTTCTCGATGGCTCGCGCTCGCAGCAAGACATGCCAGTGCGCCGGGCCTGTCTGCGCGGTGAAGGCGGCGGGCACGCTGAGGACGTCGGCGCCCTGGTCGACCAGGCGGCGGTACAGCTCGGGGAAGCGCAGATCGTAACAGATCGACAGCCCCACCCGCAGGCCGAGCGCGTCGCTCACGACGATCGAGCTCCCGGCGCTGGTGGCGCGAGACTCCCGCAGGCTGGTTCCGTCGGGCAAGTCGATGTCGAAGAGATGGAGCTTGCGGTAGCTCGCTCGAGGCGCGCCGTCAGGTCCCAGCAGCGAGCTGGTGTTGAACGGTGGTGGCTGGTCGCCGTGCCCTCGGGTCACGCTCGCGCGCTCTGGAAAGCCCCCGAGCAGCAGGTACACACCGTGACGTCGGGCCAGCGCCGCCATGCGCGCCTGGATCGGGTGCTCGACGCTGTTGGCCGCGGCCGCGCTGGCGGCGGTCATGAGCGGTTCGGCCAGGGCGAACTTCTGCGCCTCGGGCCCGAGGAATGCGAAGTTCTCGGGCAGCATCACCAGCATCGCGCGCTCTGCCGCGGCACGCGCGGTCAACTCCTCGACCACTTCGAGGTTCCGAGCCACGTCTGCATTCGAGTTCAGCTGCAGAGCGGCAACACGGACGCCTTGTGAAGCGGCGAGGCTCGTCATGGCCCATTTCTAGCGCTGACGTGCCGAGTTGGGCAGTCAGCGCTGGGCTTTGTCCGGCCGAATCACCTGGGTCGGGCACCCGCGAGACGCGGGAAGCGAGTACAATCCCTGCACGGACCGCGGGCCTGTTCCGTCAGAAGAAAAAACCCGATACACCCCTGTGCCGGGCCTCCAATCTTCGCAGGCGCCCCAGGCGCCTTCAACGAAGCCCGAGCCTCCCCCAGCAATGAGCGACACGACGACCGGAGCAATGCAGCAGTTCGGAGCCCCGTCCTCCCCGCAGGGAGGCATGGGGCCCCGCTCTGGCCTGGTGTTGCTCTACGCCGACGAGCACACGAGTCTGCCCGGTGGCTGGGCGCTGAGCCAGAGCCCGACGGTGATAGGGCGTGACGAGAGCTCGGACCTGTGTATCCCGGTTCAGTCCGTATCGCGACGCCACGCGGAAATACGCTGGGAGGGCTCGCAGTGGCTGCTCCGTGACCTGGGCTCGCGCAACGGCACGCTGGTCGACGGACAGAGAGTCCATGAAAGTCTGCTGGAGCCGGGTCAAGAGGTGCGCGTCGGTGACGTCCTGCTCAAGTACGTCGACAAGCACGCGGAGCTGTACGCTGGCTACCAACTCTCCGGGCGCATGTGTGGAGGCGCGGAGCGAAAGTGCCGCGAAGCTTCCCAGCTGGTCGGGGGCTACCAGATGGACCGCATCGCGTCCGACGTCGAGCGCATCGCACCCAGCACCTTGAGCGTCATGCTCCTGGGAGAGAGCGGCACCGGCAAGGAGGTGGTGGCGCGAGAGCTACATCGCTTCAGCGGTCGTCGCGGCACGTTCTGCGCCGTCAACTGCGCGGCGATCCCAGGCCAGCTCCTGGAGAGTGAGCTGTTCGGCTACAAGCGAGGCGCCTTCAGCGGCGCGCAGCAGAACAAGCCCGGGCTGGTGCAGATGGCGCACAACGGCACGCTCCTGCTCGACGAGATCGGCGACATGCCGCTCGAGGCGCAGGCAAAGCTGCTCCGGGTCCTACAGTCGAAGGAAGTGTTTCCGCTCGGAGCCACCGCTCCGGAGCCCGTGGACGTGCGCATCGTTTGCGCGACCCACCGGGATCTGTGGCGCCTGCAACGCGACGGAAATTTCCGCGAGGATCTCTTCGCTCGCCTCAACGAGTATCAGCTACGCCTGCCCCCGCTGCGAGACCGCAAGGAGGACGTGTTCATGCTGCTGCAGGCGTTCTTGCAGCGCCACGGCAGACCCGAACTGCTCCCGTCCTTCCAGTTCATGCTGGGCATGCTGCACTACGACTGGCCCTACAACGTCCGTGAACTCGAGGCGGCGGTGAAGCGCTGCGTAGCGCTGGTCGAGGGCAACCGCCTGGACGGCGAGCATCTCCCGCCTCAGGTCGGGGAGGCCATGCAGGAGTACGGCAATCGTCGCAGCGTCGACCGCGTCAGCGCGGAGTCTGGACCTTCGGGTCACTTCGACCGCGTCTCCGCCACGCCGAACTCTCGCAACACGGTGCCAGACGAACAGCAGCTGCGTGAACTGCTGCGCGCCCACTCCGGAAACATAGCCGCAGTCGGCCGTGAGCTGGGCAAGGCGCGGATGCAGATCCATCGCTGGATGAAGCGCTACAACATCGAGGTCGACGACTACCGCGGCTGAGCGGCGGGACCGCGCCACCCGGGGGCTCACTCACGGCAACGTTCCGAGTCAGCCAGCATGGAGCACGCGCTCTGCTCCGAAGCGCAGCGACCATGGACGCACGCTTGCACTCGAAGCGTCCGCTCCCCCCCACATGCCGAGCAACAGACCGCGTTGCACGTCGACGGCGCCTCGCATGGCCCACCAAGCGCTCCTGCGTCGCGAGTGGGAGTGCAGTCACGCAGCTCCAGACATCCCAGGCTCTCCGCGACCAGGCTTCCCCCATCGACGCCGCGAGAACGCACGCTTCCGGGCTGACAACTCGCGAGTCGCCTCTCCAAGGCCCGTAGCTCGGAGCCGCACGCGCTCGGCTGCTCCCCGAAGACGTTCGAGCAGGCGTGCTCTCGGGCGCAGCCGAGCAGGCGCTGGACCTCCAGGTTCGCGCGGGAGACGCGGCCTTGCTCCGCAAGCCGTCGGCAGCGCGCCGCACACTCTCGCTGGTCGTTCGCGGGGCACCCAGCGCTCGATGCGCAGACCTGAAAGCAGTCCTCGCTGCTCACCTCGGCCGGAGGCTCAGGCTCACAGCGACACCCAGTCGACGCGAGCCCGAGAGCCAGAGCAAGGCCTACCCAGCAGGGTGATCTGCGCTCACTCGGACGAATTTTCGGGGCTTCGACGCACCCCAACCCGCTGTTGCTTCGACGGGCAGCGGCTCGCGCTTCCCTCCCCCAGGCCCAGACCTGCGGAAGCGAACGTCGAGCCGACCCCAAACGCCCGATCATCCCCAGCTTTCCCATCATTCGAACCTTGAGACCATGGCCGCTCTGAGCTACGCAGGCGCACCGCTTCTCGGGAGGCGCTCAGCGCCACGCGAGAGGTTCCAGTGAGAGTGTCCCGCCGGACCGCAGATTCAACCCTTTTGGTGCCCTTGGCACCCTAGCTCGGGCCCCATCGAGTCGCTCGAGCAGCTTCAAGGTTTTCCTTAACCGAGTCGGAACCCAAGCCGCGTGAACATGCACCCCATCTATGCAGCCGCCCGCGTGCTGCTGTCTTGGCTTGGCGGACCTCGCTCCTTGCTCCGACTCGGGGCGGCCGGCTTCGCGGTTGGCGTGTTGCTGGCGAGCCCAGGGCTGCGAGCCCAGGTGCCAGCAGCAGCGGCGCAAGGGGGCGAGGCCGAGCTGCCGCGCTCCGAAGCGGAGAAGGCGCGCGGCTTGCCCATCGCCCGCGTCGACGTGGCGGGCAACCGACGCATCACCAAGGACGATATCATCAGCTACCTGCGCTCGCGGGTGGGCAGCAACTTCAGCCCCGAAACGCTGAGCCAAGACGTTCGGGAGCTGTGGCAATCCGGGTTCTTCGACGACGTCGAGGTCGACCTCGAGATGGAAGACGCAGGCGTCGTCCTGCGCTTCCTGGTCCGCGAACGCCCGTCGGTCGCCTCCGTGGAGTTCGAAGGCAACTCGGAGATCGACACGGACGATCTGAGCGAGGCGCTCGAGGTCAAGGCCGGCAGCGTCCTCAGCTACCCCGCCGTGCGCCGCAGCATCCAGAAGATCCGCGACATGTACGCGGAGCAGGGATACTTCCTCGCGGAAGCAAAGAGTGAGGTCGTCCCGCAGAAGAACAACGAGGTGATCGTCAAGTTCACCATCAAGGAGCACGGCCAGGTCACGGTCAAGCGCGTGACCTTCATCGGCAACGACAGCATCCCGGAGTCGGAGCTGCGCGCAGCGATGTTCACTGGGAACGCCGGCTTCTTCGCGTTTGGCTCCGGCGGCCCCTTCCGTCAGGACGCATTCGAGCGCGACATGGCGCTGATCAGCGCGCTCTACTACGATCGCGGCTTCCTCGCGGTGAGCGTGAACACGCCGCGCGTGATGCTGACCCCGGATCGCAGTGGCATCGAGGTCAGCGTCACCATCAACGAGGGTCCGCGATTCCGCATTCGCCAGCTCCGCGTCTACGAGCGAGGCGAGGACGGCAAGGAGGTGGAGCCCATCGGCGGACGCCGCAACCTGCGCAACCTCGTGCGAGCCAAGCCTGGCGACTACTTCAACCGCGCCGAGTTGCTGGAGGACCTGCAGGCGGTCCGAACGCTGTACCGCGACCACGGCTACGCGAACGTCGAGGCCAACCCGCAGACGAACCTGAACGAGAAGGATCACCTGGTCGACATCGTGGTTCCGGTGGTGCGTGGCCCGCTGGTGCACTTCGAGCGCATCGAGGTGCGCGGCAACAGCAAGACCCGTGACAAGGTGATCCGTCGGGAAATGGAGGTCGCGGAGGGCGAGCTCTTCCACGAGACGAACCTCGAGGAGAGCCGTCTGCGCATCACCGCGCTGGGCTATTTCGAGCGCGTCGACATCTCCACCGAGCAAGGCTCGGCGCCCGACAAGATGAACGTCTACGTCGAGGTCACCGAGCGTCCGACGGGCACCTTCCAGGTCGGGGCTGGCTTCTCCAGCATCGAGAACTTCATCGCCACGGCGCAGGTCCAGCAGGCGAACCTGTTCGGCCGCGGCCAGAGCCTCTCGCTGCAGGCTCAGCTCAGCGGAGTCCGCCAGCTGGTCAACATCCGCTTCTTCGAGCCTTACTTCCTGGACAGCGACTTCTCGACCAGCGTCGATCTCTTCGATCAGCTCCGCATCTACAACGACTTCTCCCAGCGGAGTCGCGGCGGAAGCCTCACCTTCGGCTACCCCCTGGTGGAGCCGGAGCTCCGCGCGTCGCTGACCTACACCCTGGAGCTCGACGAGATCACCACGCAGACGACGAACACCTTCCTCGGCACGTCCAACGCCGTGAGCGTGTTCACGAGGCTGCCGCTCGCGAACCTGTTCAACGACGGGGTCACCTCCAGCATCAAGCCAGCGCTGACCTACGACAGCCGTGACAACCGCCTCTTCCCGACGAAGGGCGTGTATCTCAGGGGGTCCACGGAGCTCGCCACGAGCACGCTGGCCTCGGACAACGAGTTCCTCAAGCACACCCTGACCGGGCGCTACTACTACCCCCTCGGCGGCGGTTTGGTGCTCAAGCTCAATCAGGAACTCGGTCACGTCACCAGCCCCTCGGGAGAAGGCGTGCCGATCTTCACCCGCTTCTTCTTGGGCGGTATCCTCGACCTGCGCGGCTTCCGTTTCCGCACGGTAGGGCCACGGCTACCGCTCTACACGACCACCGACCCGAACGGTCGCCCCTTCTCCATCGGCGCGGCCATCGGCGGCAACCTGCAGTACGTTCAGAACCTTGAGCTCGAGTTCCCAATCATCGACAGCGTCGGGATCCGAGGCGTCCTCTTCACGGACGCCGGCAACGCCTGGAACCTCGAGGACATCTACTGCAAGGCGGCGGGCGCAGGCGTGCCATACAAGGAAATCAGTCCTTGCTTCGACGGGCTCGACAGCCTGCTCACGCTCCGTACCTCGTATGGCTTCGGCGTGCGCTGGTTCTCTCCACTGGGTCCGCTGCGCTTCGAGTGGGGCTTCCCCTTCAAGCCCCTGCCCTACGAAGAGACCAGTGTGTTCGAGTTCACCATCGGCAACTTCTTCTAGTGAGGCGAATCTATGATTCGCTGAACAAGTCGACACAGCGTTGCCTCGTCTCAAGAGCGGCGCGATGGCGAAGAACTCGCTCGCCCACACCCTGGGGGGCGGGCGAGTTTTTCAGCGAACTGCGGAGACAGGACACCAGAGCTGGGTGTCGAAGAACAGCCTGCCAAATCAACGATCACCGTGCCCGCCGAGCAGATCAACGCGGCGGAGACGAAACACTGGCAGCGCGGCAGCTCAGCGTTGCGCGGGCGCCGAGCACCCGCCTCACCTCGACGAGCGCTACTCGCGTTCGGGGGTGAGGAGCACCGAGGGTCGGCGTCCGCAACGAACGGACGCCAGGTCGAGTCACCCTGCGCGTCGACGACGGCGAGGGTTTTCCGTCGTGAAAAACCGACCCAGCACCACGAGGCGGTGGCTCGAGCCCACGGCGGGCTCCGACTCCGGGGGCTTGCGCCGACGAACCGGCGCGGCGCCAGCAGCCGGGCAAGCCCGAGGCCAGCGTCGGTGCTCACTCCAGGCGGTGGCAGCGACCAGCGCTGCGAAGGCAAACGCTTGCCGAGGCGCTGAACAGCGCTCAAGCTGTTCCGCGGCTTAGGGGACGCGCCGGCTGGCGTATTGATGAGGAGCAGGCAAATGAGAGCTTGGTTGATGATTGGAGCGGCATCGCTTGGGGCCCTGCTGGTGGCGGCGTGTGGCGATGATGACTCGGGGGGTGGCGGCAGCGGCGGCTCTGCTGGTTCCGCAGGGAACGGGGGCTCCGCCGGTAATGGCGGCTCAGCCGGTTCCGCGGGCAATGGCGGTTCCGCCGGCAATGGCGGCTCAGCCGGTTCCGCGGGCAATGGCGGAACCGGAGGCATGGTGATGAACACCTGCACGGGCAATGCTCCGCCTTCAGTGACCCTCACCGAGGTGGCCAGCGGCCTGAACGGACCGATGGAGATGATCGGCGATCCGCAGGACGCGACGCGAATGTTCATCATCGAGAGAGACGGCCGAGTGCTGGTGAAGAACGGCAGCGCCGACCCCACAGAGGTGCTGGACATCACCGGACCTGTCAGCGCCAGCGGTGAGGGCGGACTCCTCGGCATGGCCTTGCACCCGAACTTCGGTCAGGGCGGCGAGCGGCGCTTCTACTTGAGCTACACCGAAGCCGGCAGCCCGCTGACCTCCGTGGTCGCGGAGTATCAGATCTCGGAGAATGATCCGGACGTCGCCGATCCGACGGAGAAGCGCCTCTACACCATCGACCAACCCGCCTCGAACCATGACGGCGGTGATCTCGCGTTCGGGCCGGACGGCTACCTCTACGCGGCATTCGGCGACGGTGGCGGTGGCAACGATCAGTACAAGAACGGGCAGGATCCATCGACACCCCTCGGGGCCATCCTGCGCTTCGACGTGGAGAATCACCCGACGGCGCCCCCGGGGAACCACCCCAGCCACGAGTACGTCTACCACTGGGGCGTGCGCAATCCGTACCGCATCAGCTT
>JAGQIY010001396.1 GCA_020430865.1 Myxococcales bacterium | reverse complement strand
TCGCCGAGGAGTGGGGGTTCCTGTGCGGGCTGGCATCGTTCGACGACGAGCCGCTGCAGCTTGAGCCGTACCAGATCGAGTTCCTGCAGAACCGCTCGCGCTTTCGCTGGGTCACCAAGAGCCGACAGGTTGGCTTCTCGTTCGTCTTCGCCCTGGAGGCGCTCGCCCGGTGTCACCTGCGCGACAAGCACACGGCCGTCTTCGTCAGCTACAACCTCGACGACGCGAAGGAGAAGATCCTCATCGCCCGGCAGGTCCACGAGGAGCTGCCGCTCGCCTACCAGAAGCGCCTGGTCGTGGACTCGAAGACCGAGCTCGCCTTCGAGTCGAACGCCGCGCACAAGCGGCTGTCGCGGATCATCTCGGCGCCGTCGAAGGCCCCGCGCGGCAAGAAGGGCGACGTCTACCTCGACGAGCTCGCCCACTACGTCAACGACCGCGAGGTCTACCGCGGCTCGACCGCGCTCATCCTGCGCTCGCGCGGGCAGCTCTCGGGCTGCAGCACACCGCTTGGTCGGCGCGGCATCTTCTGGGAGATCGCCAGCGAGGAGCTGCGCCGGTACCCGCACCACACGCGGCACGACGTGCCGTGGTGGAGCTGCCGCTTCTTCTGCCGCGACCTCGCCCGGGCCCAGCGTGAAGCACCGGACGTGCCCACCGAGGAGCGCGTTGCCCGGTTCGGCACGCAGTCGATCATCGAGCAGCTCGACTCACTGCCGCTCGAAGATTTCCAGCAGGAGTTCGAGTGCCGCTTCGTCGACGAGAGCTACAGCTTCTACCCCTACGACCTCATCCTGCCGTGCACGAGCGAAGAGCTGGTGCTCGCCGACGACGTCACGGACATCAAGGTCGGCGACGGCCGCCTCGTCGGCGGCTTCGACGTGGGCCGCACCCGCGACCGCTCGGAGCTGGCCCTCTTCGAGGACCGCGATGGCCGCATGGTCTGTCGCCTCTTGCGTCGCTACGACCAGGTCCCATTCTCAGAGCAGGAGGCCGATCTCCGGCGCCTGCTCGAGCACCTGCCGGTCGCGCGCCTGTCCATCGACAAGAGCGGCATCGGCATGAACCTCGCTGAGAACCTGGCCCGCGACTACCCGCAGGTCGTGCCCGAGGCGTTCACCAACGACAGCAAGGAGCGCTGGGCCACCGACCTCAAGATCCTCTTCCAGCGCAAGGACATCGCGCTGCCCCGCGACCGCGAGCTCGTCGGCCAGATCCACTCCATCAAGCGCCGGGTCCTCGCCTCCGGCAAGGTCAGCTTCGACGCCGAGCGCACCACCCGAGGCGGCCACGCAGACCGCTTCTGGGCCATCGCGCTCGCCTGCCAGAAGGAGCGCGGGCCGGCGCCGAAGACCGGCACGGAGATCGGGGTGCGGGTGCTGGGCTGATCAGACGAGCTACTCTGTCGCCTTCAAGAGCCACGTTTGCGTGCGCTCGTCGAGCGCATCCAGCACGATCGCAAAGTCCTCGGGTACACGATCCTGCGCGCCCTGTCGCTCGCGCCACGTCGCCCAGCGTGCCTGAGCCTCGTTGGGCATCCCGTCGAGCACCTTGCCGAGAGGCTGTAGCGGGACACCTCGATACTTGGCGACCGCACGCAGCGCCCCGATGATCTCATCGTCGACTAGGTCGCCGGGCACGAGCATGAACAGATCGGCGAAGTCGCGCCAGCGGGTGCTCGCACGTCCCCGCTGGAGTGCCGTCACCAGCTTCTCGGCGACGACCATCACCTTCGGGTAGGCCAGCACCTCGATGGTCTCGTCTCCGAGGAGGACGGGCACGGCCGTTCGGATCGGTGCTGGGATCACCGGATCACCGACGTTGAAGTCCACACTGAACTTGAGACGTGCGGTTGCGAGGCGTGCCTCGAGCGAGGCGCGAACGCCTGGGTAGACGTCATCGTCGCGGATCACAGCAGCGGTGATCGTGTCCTGCAGAAACTCCACGCCGTCGTCCGCCTCG
>JAGQIY010001395.1 GCA_020430865.1 Myxococcales bacterium | reverse complement strand
GAGGTGCTGGGGTAGTTCCTCTCCAGCTTGCTGGCGTTGGGGATGGGGCTACCGCGAAGAGCTTTCTCGCGCACCCCTGCAGGAACCAATGTTCAGTTCTTGATCGGTTTTCGTTCGTTTACTCCCTGACAGCGCGGCACCACGAACGGCCGCTTCGGTCCCATAGTGGCCATCGAGGCCTGAGCGCGACGCCCAGACTCCGCGAAGAACGGCCCAAAACAGCGCGAAAGCCCTGGCTTCAATGGCCGCCCGTGGTGGCTGAGCCGGTTCTTCTGCAAGGACGTGGCCGAGGCGGCGAAGAGCGCACCGCATATCCCCACGGAAGAAGCCGTAGCCATCTTCGGACGACGATCGTTCAGCAGTTCGACTCGCTTCCACTGGAGGACTTTGAGCAGGAGCTGTGCTGTAAGTTCATCGATGAGTCCTTCTCGTGGATGCCCTACGAGCTCGGCTCGTGCACCCACGACTCGCTGCGCGTCTACGATGATCCGACGGACATCCCCGAGGTGCGTGGTCGCATCGTCGCCGGTTTGGAAGTGGGGCGCACACGCGACCGCTCCGAGCCAAGTCGGCGACGTGACGTTGGGGTCAGGGTGATTGGGTCACCGGGCTGCAGCGGTATTCGGCTCACAGAGCAAGCCAATGCTGCCGCAAGGAAACAGGTGGAGCGGCTCGAAAAGGAACTCCAGCGCAAGGAGAAGGCACTCGCCGAGACCGCGGCGCTCCTCGTGCTCCAGCGAAAAGTGGAGGCCTTGTGGGCGGAGAAGGGCGCCGACACGAGGCCGATGAGCGACACGCCCGCGATCGCAGGCGGGATACGGAAGCTGTCCTCCCCTTTTCCGCACACTGATCTCGAAGGCGAGTTTGCAGTCGCTCACGCAACTGGCTAGGGTGCTGTCCGAAAGGGCTTCCGGCGGGCCTGTCCGAGCACCGGCTAACGAGCGATACCTCCGGGATACGGTTCAGACATGTTGAGCGGACTGGACGAGCAGCGCATCGTGCGAGCGATCGCCGATGCAGAACGCGGAAACCGCGCCGAGGTGCGTGTGCACGTCGAGGCGAAGTGTTCTGGACCGGCCCTGGAGCGCGCCGCGCGGGTCTATCGTGCGCTCGGACTGTCCCGGACTCAGGACGACACAGCCGTGCTGCTCTACGTTGCGGTGAAGAGTCGCGTCGCGGCGGTGTACAGCGGCAAGGGTGTGCCGGACCAGCGGGAAGGCTTCTGGCAGGAAATCGTGGACCAGGTGGCGAACGGTTACCGCGAGGATCACGCCGCGGATACCATCGTCGCAGCGCTGGAGCGCGTGGGAGACATGTTGCGAGCAGTGGTTGGGGGCGAGGATGTCCACGGTAATGAGCTCTCCGACGTGGTGACCGGCGAGGCTGATGTCGAGCGTAAGGTCTATGCTGGACCTCCCGTAGACGAAGCGGACTCCGCGGAGTTCGCGTGCATTCATTGCGGCGCGCCGCTCTCCTTCGACCCGGAGACGGACACCGACGCCGCCTGCGACTACTGCGGAGTGGTCAACCCAAGGGCGCAGGCCATGTTGCGCAAGCGCCAGGCAAAGCAGCGCAAGGCTGAGCGAGCGCGCACCGACCGGCGACGTCGCGTCTCGTTGTGGTTGACGGGGATGGGGCTCGCTGCGGTGGCTCTGATGCTCGTGGCCAGCCTGCAGAAGCAGTCCGAGCTGAAGAGCTTCGACGCAGACGTGGCTCGAGCGCGCGCACAGGTCGACAACGTTCAGGAACGTCAGCGAGAGG
>JAGQIY010000149.1 GCA_020430865.1 Myxococcales bacterium | reverse complement strand
GCGCTGTTGAACGAGCGCTCGCTGGGTTCGTGTGTCGTAGCGTCGGGGGCCGATCCCCTCGCGGGAGCTTGCGACGAAGCAGGCCGGATGAGGCCGCGGGCGCAAGTGGTGGATCTCGCAGGGGTCCGGGAGATCGGGGGCTTCCGAGGGCGCCTCGTGTGAACCGGCGGCGGGGGCCAGAGCCGAGACGCTACGACGAGGCGAACCTCACCTGCGCCACGGGCGCCACGAGGTCCGTCGACGCTGGCGGCTGATGATGTTCACGAAGAACCGCCCGCTCCGAGCCCACAGCACGCCGTCCTTCACGATGAAGGCCTCGACCCAGTGCTTGCCCGTGTAGGACGCGGTCTCTCGATGGACGAGGCCCGACTTCGGGTCTCCGGTGTTCGTCCGGGCATCGATGAACTCGCCGCGGAGCCCCCTGACCTCGGCAGCGTGCGCCCCGGTGTTCACGACTTGCCACTTCACCTCGAACGGGGCCGGCACGTTGGTGTCCGCTTGGAACCTGAAGCTCGTGTCGTCGGTCACCGCTCGCCCATCGCTGCTCAGCTCGAAGCTCTTGCCGCGGCGGGACGATGCCCTACAGCGCACGGTGACGCGGTGCTGCTGCCCGCGGTACACCGGCCACGCATGCTGCTGCGCATGCGATGTGTCGCCGAGCGCAAGCAGAGCACGCGGGGAGACGATGGCCCGGTTCTCGGGCACCTCGACGGTACCCAGCTTGCCGAACAACGCCTCCCAGTCCCCGGCTTCGACCAAGTCGAGGGCGATCGTCGCGGCCGCTGAGAGGGTCTCACGCTCGTCGTCGCCGAAGATGCTGGCGAGGTCGTTGCCGGTCGGGTTCGCCGGATCTTCGATCTTCAGGCTGTCGATGTCGTCGCGCAGTGCCTTCCAGACCGTGACCAGTCGGTCTTCGAGCCCGGTGCTCTGCGTGGCGGTGAGGATCTCCACGACGAGGAGCTCGAGCACGAAAGTCTTGATGTCGAGGTCGGCCCTCAGCTTCCAGAGCTTGGCGAGCCGAATCACGTCGGTGTGCCCGCTGCCCTTGATGTGGCTGATGTGTTTGCGGAGGTTGGTCTTCAGTCGCTCCTTGTCCCCGCCTTCCTGGAACAAGAAGACATCGTCCTGAGCGTCGTCGACGAATCGACCGGGCACCACGTCCACGGAGAACGTCAGCGTGCCCTTCCTACGCCCCGAGAGCCGCAGCGCAGAGCGCTTCGGTTCGACCACGTACTCGGTCTTGAGGGCAGCCTCCACGGCCTCGCGGATTTCACGCAAGGTGTCCCCGGCACCATCGTCCTCGTTGGCGAAGTAGCAGATGGTGTCGAGGTCGAAGCCCGCGCGCACCAAGGTCTCCTTCGCCATCGAGCCGCCCACCTCGATCAGCGGCGTCGCCTTGATGAGGTTCGACACCAGGAGGCTGCGAACGCGCTCGTGCTCGGCGAGCAGCTCCTCGCGCTCGACGGATCCCTCTTCCAAGGTCTGCTCGGCGAGGACGGCTTGCAGGAACTCATCGGGAGCGAGACTCATGCCCCCTCCTCCAGCGCGAGCGCGAAGCGATAGCGCGGAGACCGCTGGCGCGCGTACTCGTAGAGAGCGACCGAGGGGTCCATTCGCGGATTCACGGCTTGGCCGAGTGCGATCGCTATCGGGGTGGGCACGGCGGCGAACACGTGAACCCTCGTGCACTCGGGGAACCGGTCGCGGATCGCGGCGAGCGTGTCCCGGACTTGCTTGGCGGCCGCTCGGAGCCGCGCCGTCGAGCTGAGCCACATCTTGTTCGGGCTCGGCACGTGGATCTCGATGTGGTGGGTGGCATCGGGGGCGCCAGCTCTTGCGTCGCTCTCCGAGACGCGCGCGCTGATCGAGAGCCGCAGCCCGACCTCGCAGGGCTGCGTGACTACGTCGTCGGGAACGCCGCTGGTATCGATCTGGACGTCCTCGTGCTCGTCAGCATCGGACGGCCAACTCCACTCGGACCGATCTCGGTCGTACTGGAAGGCGCGCACCTCGACCCGGTCGCTGAAGAGGAACCCGAGGTGCGCCGCGAGGGGGATCGGGGCCAGGCTGAAGACGGCGAACCGCGGGAGCAGGTCGCGGCTCTTCTCAATCGCCTCCTGGACGATCAGGCGCTGCTGCGTAGCGGCGGCCTTCCACTCCTCCGGGTGTTCGCCCATCCATCCGGCCCGTCCCGGGCGCACATGAAGCGCGGGTCCCAGCGGGACGTCCGGGGCCAGGGCGGTGACCGCTGCCTGCAGGTTGATCGGCGACATCACGTCGTGAACCACGACGAAGTGCCCCCTTCGGATCTTGTCGACGGCGTCACCCGCCGTGCCGTCGGGGAGGAGGAAGAGATGCTCGTACCCGAACGGCGCACCGAGAATCTCGCAGCGCTGCTGCAGCGTGAGCCCGCGAGCCTTCTCCCACAGCGCGTCGCTGCTCAGGTGGTCAAGCTCGACGCCAGGGTACTTGCCGTGCTGTGCCTTCAAGGTGGCCGGGATGTCCGGCGGGAGGCCTCGTCGACAGTTGTAGACGAAGACCCAGCGCTTCAGGCCCCTATCGCGCCAATGGTCGACGGCGCCCGCAAGGTCCTCCTCGATCTTCGCTTGGACCTCCGCCTGCTTGAGCTCGTCCGGCGAGTAGACCTGGAACACGACGCCGTCCTCGAAGAAGAGGCCATCGCACTTCCGGTCCCCGATGTTTCCGTAAGGCCGGATCTGCATGAACTCGGGGTGTGCGCGCTTGATGACGTTCTCGAAGAGCTTCTGGAAGTCCTCCGCCGAGCCCTCGTGGCACCGGAGCTTCCACCAGAGCCAATGCACCAGCGTGATGGGGTCGTAGCCGTTGGGTGCGGTTGGTGTCGTCATGTGAGCCCCAGCGCGCGGAACTGCTCGGCCTTGGTCACGGCCCACGGATCCTCGGGCGCCACCTTCTGGTAGGCCCGGAGGAACGCAGCCGCCTTGCCGGTGTCGCGCATCTGCTCGAACACGGCGACCAGCCGGCGGAGGATCGCGGGCTTGTTCGGCAGCCTGCGGTGAAGAGCCATCAGCTGCTCCGCGGCCGCCTCGTAGCGCGCGTCGAGGGCGAGGATCGAGGCGTGCTTCAAGAGGAGGTCCGGGGCGTCGGGCGTGTCCGCGAGGCACTTCGCGACGAACGCGCGGGCCTGGTCGACCTGGCGCACCTCGAGGTAGGCGGACAACGCGAGGCGCCGAAGCTCGGCGCCGGCACCCGTGGGCGCGTCCACCACGTCGGCTCGGGCCTCGAGGTCGCGGATGCAGTCGAAGTACCGGCCCTCCCGGTACGAGGCCTGGACCATCAACAGGAAGGCATGGTGGTCTCGCGAGGACTCGAATTCGGCCCGCGCAACGAGCTCGGCGTCGCGGTAGTCACCCCGCTCGACAAGGCGGACGGCCTGGGTAGACCAGTCCTCCTGCGGCGCGCTCACGGCCGCGAGCGTTCGCGTGGGGGTGAACTGCAGCTGCGCGCGCCGCACCGGCCGGAACGCGTCGAGCATCTCGTCGACGGTCGGCCAGCGGTCCGTGGGCTCGAGCTGCAAACACCGGGCGATGAACTCGTCGAGAGCCGGAGAGACCGAGGAGTTGACCTCACGAGCGCGGGGGAACGGCACGTGTCGCGCCACCTGGCTCAGCGTGTCGTGGGGGAGGCGTGCCGTGACGAGGTGGTAGAGCAGGACGCCGAGGCTGTAGATGTCGCTGAGGAAGCGCGACGTGGCGTCCCGGGTCGAGAGGGTCGCACCGACGATCTCGGGTGCCGAGTACAGGATCGTCCCGCCGTTTTCGCGCGTGCGCGCATACATATCCTCGGGCAAGACGCTGGAACCGAAGTCGGTCAGCTTCACCCGCTCTGCCGAGACGAGGATGTTCTGCGGCTTGATGTCCCCGTGGGACATGCCGACCCGATGGAGATGGGCACAGCCCTCGAGGACCTGCTCGAACACGCCGAGCAGCTTGTCGTAGCTCGCGACGAACCCCTCCTCGCCCTTGTCGAGCAGCTGCGCGAGGGTGACGGAGGGGAAGTACTCCATCTCGATCGCGTACCACTCGCGTTCCGGCGGCACGCGGCCCATCCAGTAGACGTCGACGACACACGGATGCGAGGACTGCCCCACGAGCGGAGAACCCTCCGCCAGCTCTTCGTTCCGCTTGCTCTGCGCCTTCGGGATCTTCACCGCCACGATGGCGCCGTCGTCGAGGCGCTGGGCACGCCACACCCACCCGTAGGAGCCGTCCCCCAGGCATTCGACCAGCTCATATCGGTCGCCCAGGCGTCGGTCGGCTCGTGGAACGAAGAACTTCGTGCTCATGCTTCGCCTCGCTGGATGATGCTCTCGAGCCGCAGAAGCCCGTCCTGTCCCGGTCGCACGACGAACTGGAAGAACACGACCCTCGCCCTGGGGTTGCCAGGCACCCGCACGCCGCCGAGGGCCTGGAAGCCCCCACGCGCGATGCTTCGCAAGCTGTCGTGGTCGGGCAGCGTGACCAGCCCGACGCTCCAGTAGGCCAAGAGCAGGACGGCGTCCGGGCAGCCCCACCGCTGCTGCGCGAGGAGCAGAGTCTCGACCTTCGGGCTCAGATCCTTCTGCTTCCCGGCGTAGCGCTCGAACTCCGCCACAAGCGCGACCCGCCGCGTCTCGCGGTCGAACCACACGGAATCCGAGCGGACGTCCTCCTCGACGCGCGCCAGCTCGCCCTGGCGTGGCGCCGGCACCTCGGAGACCGATGCGAATCCGAGGTCACGACCGACGGCGGTCAAGAACGTGCAGCCGAGGCTGTGGATCAGATGACCGGCGTCTTGCACCCCCCACGTAGTCCACATGGGAAGGTGAGCGGTCGCCGCTTCGAGCGTGAGCCGTCCGTGGATGTCGAGTGCGCTAGCCACCAAACCTCCCCCAGACGTTGAGGACCTCCGGCGACTCGCCGCCATGGACGAGCGCCTTCGTGCCGACGCGAACCAGCAGCGGCGCAGGGATCGAGCGGCCGCAGATGAGAGCCTCGCCCGTAGAAAGTCCCGGCAGCTGATCGAGGTCGGCGGCGCTGACCATGTCCGACGTCTTCGCGATGAAGCGCTGGTCGTCCGGGTTGCGGAGGCGCATCGCGATCAGCGTGTTGCACTGCGAGGTCACGTCCGGGTCCAGCTTCGACGGACGCTGGCTCACCACCGCGAAGCCCACGCCGAACTTTCGGCCCTCACCCGCGATCTTCTTGATGATGCGGTGGCTGACCGCGGGCTGGTTCGCCGGAGCGAAGTTGTGTGCCTCTTCGTAGACGATGAAGCACGGCCGGATTCGGTCGGTCTTGCTCGAAGCCGCGCGCAGGATCTCGCTGGAGATGAGCGCGGTGATGACCTGCTTGGCCGTGTCGCTCAGGCCCTGCAGGTCGACGATGACCAGCCGGCCCCGCCGGTCGGTCGGACGGCCGATCATCTCGTAGATGTCCGTCGCCCCAGGCAAACCCGAGTGGTAGAAGCTCTGGGCCTCCTGCAGCACCCGCGAGAGCTTCATCGAGGCGACCGCTGCACTACGCCCGTTGAGCGCCGTCGCCTCCGCCTGGCTCAGCTCGTCCCATTGGCGGACGTCATCGATCCCGTCGCCGAGGTAGTGCCGCAGGCGGTTGATGTCCCGCGGCGTGGTCCGCTCGTTCGCAATCCAGTAGCGAATGGCGACGTCGAGCACGCGCTGCTGCGGCTCGGTCAGGCCGGGCAGGATCTCGCTGAGATCGTCCATCTCGAAGTGGTCGAACTGCAGCGCGAGCTCCTGGTTCGCTCCCGCGTACTTCTGGCGGAAGGAGGCGTTCTGCGGGCTGTAGATCGAGATGCCGGCGCCGGCATCGCGGAGCCGGGTGAAGCACTCGCGGATGGCCGGCAGTGCGGCGCGGTCTCGCTGATCGTCGAGCTCATCGGGGCGCTCGTTGAAGCGCAGGTCGCCGCCCTGAAGCGCGCGTCCGTACTCACCGTGTGGATCGAAGACCACGACGGTGCCGTTGTTGATGGCCACGAGGCGCTCGATGATCCGGCCCACGGTGTACGACTTGCCGGAGCCCGTCATCGCGAGCACGGCGAGATGCTCGGTCACGAGCCGGTTCACCTCCAGGTACACGGGCACCGCCGTGGTCCCGCGCTCGTAGCCCACGAGGTTGCCGATGTGCAGGCTCGAGTGCTCCTGGAACTCGTAGAAGGCGCTCAGGAACTGGAAGTCGACCGGCTCCACCGGCGCGCCGGGATCGAGTGCCCGGCGCGGCATCTTGATCTGGCCGGTGTCGGGATCGCGGAAGCCGATCGCCTCGAGCTTGCCCATGACCTGCTCGCCGGTGACGTGTGCGCCGGGGAGCAGCTCGAGCTCCGTCACCGCTTGGCCGAGGCCGGAGTTGTAGAGGACGTTGCTCCGGCTGATGCTGACGATGCGCGCCAGCACGTCCGTCGCGGGGCCGTCCTGCTGCTCGCGGTGCCGGACCCTCACGAACTCGCCGCGCCGGCCCGCGAACGAGGAGTTGAGCACCATCGAGAGGCTCGTGGGGTCGCCAGTGTTTCCTACAAGTCGTCCAAGCGTGTGTGCGGTCATGCGTCGTCTCCTCAGGTCGCGAGATCCCAGTCCGTGAGCCAAATGCTCTCGAGCTCGCGCCGCTTGAGCTCACCGGCGACGCTTCGGCTGTAGTGTTCGAGGAAGGGGCCGAGCGCGTTGAGCTCGCGCTCCGCCAGCTGCACCGGCAGGGGCGCCGACATGGCGCCTCCTACTGCGGTCAGGGCCATCGTCAGACCGACGACCTCGTCGATCGCCGCCCCGGTCCACTCCGGGGCGTCGCCCACCAGCTGCATCAGCCGGGGCTCGGTGGTCTGTCCCGCTCGAAAGTGGAGTCCGATGACGCCCAGGTCTACGACGGAGCCGGGCTCCATGCGCGGGGCGTGCACGTTCATGCGGAAGGCGGCTGTCCGCGTGAAGCTGCCCAGGATCCCGTGCACGAACCTGCGCTCGCCGACGCCCACGATGGCGTCACCGATACCCTCCAGCGCCGCCAGGTGCTCCCGGTCGACGTTCTCGGTCGGCAGGAGCTGGCTGCGCCCCTCGGTGAGCCGGAGGTCCTGTTGGGCCGACTGAACGATGGCGCCGAACCGTCGCGACGCGAGCCCGACGATCACTGGGCCGGCGGGGTTCCAGGGGAAGAGTCGGTCCCTGTGCTCCGACCAGAACGTCTCGACCGCCGCGTGGGTCGCAGTGTAGGCCGCCTTGTAGCCCTCGTCGCCGGCTCGATTCGCGGGTGGAACCATGCCGCGGTCCATCACGAGCGGCGTGTCGAGGAAGATCAAGCGGGCGCGCTCTTCGGCGACGGCGCGAGCGGCGAGCTCGTAGGCCTGCCGCATGGCGGCCAGCGTCAGCCGCTTCGACTGGTTCTCGTAGTTGATGTCGTCGATCTCGCACGCGCTGTCCTGACCGGCCGTCGAGATCGCGTTGTGCTCGACCAGGAGGTCACATCGAGCCGCGGCCGCAGCGTAGAGGAAGCCGCCGATGGTCTTCGTCGTCGTCGCATGGGTGGCGATCCCCGAAGCGCGGGCGTCGATCGGGTTCGGCCTCTCGACCGCGCGAACCAGGCCGGCCTTCACGAACATCGGAGCCACGCGCTCGAGGTCGCGAATCTGCTTCAGGAGTCGCCCCACGGTGCCGGGCAGGTGGACCTGCGACTGGACCGCGAGCGTCTGCGCGAGCGTTCGGTTGTTGGTGCTCATGATCGGTTCATCTCCCGGAGAGCGCTCACGTAGTGGGCGTAGGGGCTCTGCATGACCAGCTCCTCGGCGGCGCTGGTGGGCGCGGCACCGTCGACCAAACCTCGACCTTGCAGGTCCTTCAACAGCGAACGCCCGCGCTCCTCCGAGATGCGGAAGATTGGAGAGGAACGCAGCCCGTCGACGGCTTGGTCCTGGTCGCGAAAAGCGCGGCTCAGGAGGTACACGAGGAAGCCGTAGTGATCGGCCGAGAGCGGGGTCGCTTCCACCGGCTGGGGCGCCCGGCTCTCTCCCGCCAGCCGCAGGAGGCTACCCAGCCACTCCTCGAGCTCAGCGACCGCGTCGAGCACCGCCAGCGACCACAGCGGGAGCGTCGTCACCGCGAACAGCCCCGCGGCGGGGTGCATGCGGTACACGCCGACGCAAACGCTCAGATCACTCCACGTCGCTCCGGGAATCGCCGGGGTCTGCAGGTGACCCGTCAGCCGGTACCCGACCTCGGAGGCGAGCAGATCGGTGAGCCCCTGGCCACCGCGAGGCACGCCTTCGAGACGTTCGGCCCGCCAGGTGACAGGTGACTCACAGGCCGCCGGGCCGAACGGCGGGAGCAGCAGGAGCAGATGGCCGGGCGCCTTCGTCCACTCGATGAGCCGGGCGCGCTCGTCCCTCTCGGCAGCCTGGAACGTCTCCGCGAACTCCAGCACCACCGCCCCGCCGTCGGGCAAGCCCGAGGTCGGGACCGCGGACAACGCCTCCTGAAGGATGCGGCCACGTCGATGCGACGCGAGGTTGCCATGGAGAAGTACGGGGGCGTTCATGACCGCGCTCCCAGCCGATAGGTCCGCTGAACGAGCCCCCGCTTCACGAGCGCGTCGGCTTCCTGGGCCTCGATCGCGGGCTCCTTGCCGGCGTCGAGCGTCGCAACGATCGCGCACCAGCGGTCGAAGCTGACGCCCGTTCCATCCAGCACCTTGCCCCCGGCCGTGGCGGTCTCCTGAAGGCGGGCCCCGACCAGCTTCTGACCCTCGGCAATCGGGCCCGCGG
>JAGQIY010000148.1 GCA_020430865.1 Myxococcales bacterium | reverse complement strand
TTGGGTTGTCGAGGATCAACACGCTGGAGGCTCGCCTGGACAGGCCACGCGACCGGCCGCGTACCCGAGCGAGCGTGCAGTACAGAAGGATGGCGCCGGTGAGCTGCTCGCCGCCGCTCGATCGGGCCATCTCTGGAATGCTCACCGTACGGCGGTCAAGGGCGGGGTCTGGATGCAGCACGCGGACTTGAACCGGCCGCGCGAGCCGTCGCACCGCGGCCTGAACCAACGCAACGCCGCCGAGGTCGTGTTTGCCGTCGAGGAGCTCGTCAATGAGCTCGGCCAGGCGAGCCCGCTTCTCGCTCGGGTCCTCGGGCTCTTGCGTCTGGATTCTGAGGAAGTGCGCGCCACCGATGCCGGGTACGTGATCCGGAAGCTTCGAGAGATTGCTAGCCTGGCGCAGCAGCTTCATCCCATCTTCCGCGACCGCATGGAGCTCGTCGACCAGAACCGTTCGATGGCGATCCACACCCGAGATCTGCTCCTCGAGCACGCTGCGGCGTAGCTCGAGCTGGGCGCCGAGCTGTTCACTCGCGTCCTCGAGGGCAGGCTCGTCGTGTTCCTGGAGACGTCGTACCCAGGGGGCGTCGAGCCGCTCGAACTCGGGTCCCGACGCGAACCCTCGAAGCGCCGCGACGGCCGCGCCTCGTTCGCTGTCCATCGCCTGCCCGTCCGCGCGAGCCTTGCGCAGCCCATCGCTCAGCTTCTTCAGACGCGAGGGCAGCATCGACTCTTCGAGCGTCGCCGGCAGGCTGGGGCCGGGTCGGCTGACACCCTCGGCGAGAAGATCCGCGTAGTCATCGCGTAGCGCCTTCAGGCGGTCCGTGTGTCGATCGACGTCAGTGGCACGCTGCCGAACTTGCTCGGCGTTCTGCTTGGCCTCGTTCGCCCGCGCCTGCTCGGACTCCGCGCTGTTCTGGTGCAGCTTCGCTTCGCCCTCCAGCGTCAAAGCCTCGGCCTCGGCCAGCTCCGGCGTGCTCGGTGCCCGCTGAAGGGGGGCCAGCATGATGAACGCCTTGCAAGACTCCTCAGCCTGTTGGAGCGCCTGAGCCGCGGGCTCGATGCGGCCCTTGACGTTGCCCATCCTGCCTTGCAGCGAGCTCGCTCTTGTTTCCGCCTCCTGCCGCAGCTGCTCCACGGTGTCTGGCTCCGCGAGGCCAGCGAGGTGCTCCAGGACGATCTCTTCAGTGGTGTCCGCAGAAAGGAGCTTCGCGAGCCGCGTGCGCTCCTCTTTTGCATTGTCATCGTTCTGTTTCGCGAGAGCCAGAAGAGCGTCCGCTCCGACTTTCTCCTCGTATTGACTCCGCAGAAGGCGATACCGATCGCGAAGCTCGTCGAGCGGTCCCGGCTCTGCGACTACTTCGCCCTCGACATACTCGAGCCCGGACCGCTCGGCTTCGATGACGCGCGCCTCCTCGCCTTCCTTCTGCGCATCGCCCGACGCGCCCGTCGCTCGACCATCGGCAGCATCTGCAAGGTCCTGCCACTGCTGGACCTCTGCGGCCGCCGTCTGTGCACGAACCTTCGCCGCATCGAGGTCCGTTCGCCACGTCGCGGAAGGCCGCACGTGTTCCTCGACGAAGGCACCGACGCGGCGGACCGCGTTGCGTGCAGCTTCCAGGTCGCGCTCCTGATTCCGCCGGTCAACCTCGAGTTGTTTTCGCTCGGCGACCTTCAGCTTGCGGTCATCCTGGAGGTGACGCTGATGCGTGCGAGCCTCCTCCTCCCCGAGCGCGGCACTCTGGACCTCGCGCATCGTCTTCTCGAACCACCCCACGGCATACCGCACCCGGAAGGACCGCAACGACTCGGCCGAACGCGTGAGGTCACGGTGCTGTGCTTCCGCGGACTGGATGCGCTGACGGTGCTCGTCCAGGCGACCTCGGAGCTCGGCCAAGCGGGCCTGCGCGACATCGCGGTCGAACCAGGCCGACTCTCTCGGTCCCACGACCACGCCTGGCAGATCCGGCGACCGGGTCAGCGCGTCGGTATCGCCGATGAGTACTGGCCCTTCCGGGTCGAGTCCTGCCTCGCGGAGAAGGTCGGCAGCCCGCTCGAGATCTGCGGGCCGGACGATGACGCCTTGCGCGAGCGAAGGCGCTTTGCGAACCGCAGCTCGCGCCTCCTGCTTGGGCACGTTAGCCTGAATCCAGGACCACCCCGACCAGGCTTGGCCGCCGAGACGGTTGCTGAGGAGCTCGACCACGCGCTGGGCGTCGGGCGACGGCGGCAGGAGTCCGTGCTCCTCGAGGTGAAGGGCGGCCCGCTCGTCGTCCGCGACCGCGAGACGCGTCTCCACAACGCTTCGCTGCGCGGCACGAGCCGCCTGTTCGAGAGTACCTACCGCGTCGTTGCCGATCCGATCGGCGTCGATCGTCTCCAGCTCGAGCGCCGTCTTGAGCACGGCGTCGGCCTCGATGGCTTCGCGCTCCCGCGTGGCGCGATCGAAGCGATCCTTGAGTTTCTGATGCTGCGACTGGCACTCCGAGAGGACCTCTCCGGCCGTGGCGAGGGCGCCGTCAAACGCCTCGAGCGCCTCATCAAGTCGGACGAGCTCGCCGTCGAGTCGGTTGACCGCGCCCTCATGGTCTTCAGCCTTCGTGCTCCAGCGAGCAACGCCTGCGTCGGGTGACTCCTCGGGGCCGAGAAGTTGCTCGAGCACGAGCTGTTTACGCTTCGACTCGACGGTCGCGAGGCGCTGCTCGAGCCCCTTGGCCTCGGTCTCTGCCTTGCTCTGGACCTTGCCCGCGTCAACCGCCTGACCCCGGTACTCGCGTGCTTCGTCGCGTGCCGTCTTCTCGGCGACGCGCGCGTTCTCGCCCTTCCTCCGATGATCTTGGGCCCGCCACGTCAGCGCACACGCGAACCTGCCCGCCGCGATCACGAGTTCTGCTCGCAGTGGCGCGTGTTCGCTCTCACGTTGCTGCAGCGACCGGCGCTGGTCCTTGGCCTTCTCTTCGAACTGCAATGCCCGCCGAAGTGGGACCGCGGCGCTCCAGATCTTGGCGAGACGCTGGGCTCCCCGCCAATCCTCCTGCACCTGTTCGTGCTCCTCCTGGAGGCGCGCGAGCCGAAGCTCGGCACCGTGCTTCTTGAGTTGAGCCGCGCGCCCCCGCTTCGTCGTCGCCTGTCGGGTCTGATCTTCAGCGGCTGTCGCGTGGCCGGCGCGGGCCGTCTCGAGTCGCTCAGCCTCCTCGCTGAGCTCATTGAGGCGGATGGTCGCGAGCGCATCGAGGGCTCCGAGATCATCGCGAGCTTCACCGAGCTGCGCGCGCAGCTTCTCGCGGCGTTCCCGTATGCCGTGTACCACGCCCATGCGTGCGATCAGGCCGACGACGAGATCGCGTTCAGGGACGAGCTGCTCCTTGCGCTGCAGCAGCTCTCGGCGGAACGCGGTGATATTCTTCCCAACGCGGTCTCCAAGTGCGGGATCAAGCGCGAGCGCCAATAGGAAATCGATGAAGTCCTCCGCTTCGGCGAATCGGAAGAGCTCGTCGGCCCCGCCCTCGCGCTGGTTCATCCTGACCTGATACGAGAACAGCTCCGGGTCGATGCGAGCCGCCTCGAGCACCTCCTGCCACTCGCGCTGGTTCTCGGTGTCGGCGGCGCCCAGATGAAAGACACGGTCCCGAAGCGATCGCCATGACTCCCGGAAGGACCCGAGCGTGCGCCGCGTCCGTGTGCCGTTGCTGGCCGTGTAAAGCGGTAGGTTCTCGATGGTGGACTCGGGGTGCTCGGGAGCAACGCGGCACGAGAAGAAGAGGCGACGCAGATCGCCCGATCCGTCGCGACGCTCGTAGAACACGCCCGTGAGGAAGCGCTCGGACTCAAGTCCCAGGGAGTCCGCTGCTGGATCGAGCTGCCACTCCGCAGCCGCCACGGCTCGATCGCTTGGCAGGATGTAGTCGTTCAGCGATCGCTGCTTGGCCTCGGCCTTGCCGCCGAGGAACTCCCCTTTGTGGGGGCGAAGAATCGCGAAGAAGAGATTCAGGATGGATGACTTGCCCCCGCCGTTCCTTAGCCACAGGGTCGAATCGGTCGCGCGTCCGTCAGGCCCCTGAAAACCAAGGAGGAGGTCGTCCATCCTTGCTTGCGGATGCCCGAGAGAGACGAACCGGAGTTTCAGGAGCTGCGGCATCAGCTTGCATCCCCGGTCGACAGAGGGGGCGCGTCGAGTGCTTCGCGAACGAGCTGGAAGACAGCCGTGCCC
>JAGQIY010001394.1 GCA_020430865.1 Myxococcales bacterium | reverse complement strand
TGGAAGACGGTGAGGATCGCAAGCGCGCGGTCGAGGCACTTCAGCTCGCCTGGCTGATCGTGTCGGGCTCACCCATGCGGGAGATGGTGCACTACTTCTGGCCTCAGGAGCGCGTGTTGCGCGATCCACGTCGGCTCTCCGAGTGGCTTCCGATCAGCACGGGGAGCGGCTATCATCCGTGCGGAACCGTGCCCATGGGGCGCGAAGGGGACACGGCGGCGGCCACGGATCAGCACGGGCGCCTGCGCGGGGTCGAGGGCGTCTTCGTGGCCGACGCCAGTCTGATGCCCACGGTGCCTTCGTCGAATACGAATTTCCCGACGCTGATGATCGGCGAACGCTTCGGTGAATGGGTGAGAGAAGGGGTCATCTAGCTGATCCCCCGATGGGCTCGGCCCGAGGGGCGAGGATGTCCCGCCGACTCTGGACCAATCAACCAGAGGAACGCTTCGTCACTGCGGTGCTGAACGAGCGCCCTTCGACGATCGCTCCGTCCACGGTCAGGGCCATCAACATGCCCGCGTCGGCGTACAGGCTGACGAATGGGGACCTCAGGCTGGGATCTTCCCAGCCGATGTCGAAGGGATCCTGGTCGCTGGTGTTGGAGTCGGCGAGATCGCGTACCCACAGCCGACCCAAGGAGGCGGCCCACTCACGCCCCAGCACGTCGAGCGCCACGCTGGAGATGTCCGGCGCCCCGGGTAGCGTGGTCACTTCCGCGCGGCGCTCCGGGCGGTGTGTCATGATCAAGCCAGTGCTGCCGGCTGCCACGCCCACGTTGCGCTCCAAGGAGCCGGTCGAGCACACGAGCGCTCGGCCCGGAGGCGTGTCGATGCTCTCGAGCTCCCAGAGCAGGGGACGAAAGAGACCAAGGTAGGGCGACCCGCCGTGAGAGCGACCTGCGATCAGCCACTCCTCGTCGCTGACCCGGCTGCAGGCTGCGACGTAGCGGGCGGGCACCTGCATCGGTTTGAGCCAGCGCCCGGCGGAGCACGCTTGGAGCACCGGACCGCCCTGCGTCAGTCCCACCAAGACGAACAGGTCGTCGGGATCGCCGTTGCAGGCGATGGGCTCACAGTGCACCCGCGGCGCAGCGATCGGGCGTGGTCGTTCCAGGGACGAGTAGACGGCGAGGCGCGACTGATCGTCGGCGAGGAGCCACTCGCCGGGACCGAGGCGGTGCACGATCCGCGCGTTGGGAGCGCTGACCTCCAGCGTCCCCGGCGCGCCGACCCAGGCTTCGCCGTTCCAGAACTCGAGTCCCGCTGCCGTCGACACCAAGCACTGACCATCGCCTCCCCAGGCGGCGCTGCGGATCACACGGTCGTCGCCGGTGGGGTGACGCATGGACCACGCCCAGTGCTTGGGGGAGAGCGCGCTGCGCAGGCTCATCACGCTCTCGACGCGCTTGGCGTGGCTGCGCGAGCTGAGCGCTCGAGCGCTCAGCCAAGGCACCAGCATGGTGGCGAAGGCGGTGGCACGTTGCGGCCGCAGATTGCCGCGCACCTGCGTTGCTTCGCGGATCAGTTCATCGATGGCCTGGCAGGTCTTCGGGTCGTTCTTCAGCTCTTCGCAGAGCGCCGGACAGTCTTGCAGGCGACGCCGCGTGTCCGTTCCGCGCGCCAGGAGCAAGCAGTCGGTGGCGCTCTTGACCGGGAAATAGTCCTCGCCGGTCAGGATGTAGAAGGCAATCGCCGCGAGGCTGAAGACATCGCTCCAAGGACCGATGCCCAGTGGATCCTCGAACGTCTGCTCCGGGGCCGAGTAGCCAGGGGTGCCGAAGGCGATGTCGCCGAACGTCGCGGTGACGCCTTCGGCGCGAGCGATGCCAAAATCGGCGATCTTGAACAGCTCGGCTTCGCCGAAGCCACAACACAGCACGTTGCTCGGGCTGAGGTCTCGGTGCACGACGCCGACCTCGTGGATCGCCGACAGGCCGCTGGCGATGCACTGGATCGCGCGGGCCGCGCGACCGGCGTCGAACGCGGACTTGGTCTCCGAGAGGCTGAAGGTCATGCGCTGGAACAGCGTCGTGCCCTCGGCGCCGCCGTGCACGTACTCCAGTGCCAGCCACGGCACCTCGATGCGCTGCTTGCCCACCTGTTGCGCCAGCTCACCGGTGTCGACCAGGCGCACGACGCAGGGATTCGGCGGGACCTGCTCGTTCAGCCGGCCGAGCGCCACAGCTTCCTTGCGGAAAGAGGTGAGGGCCATCTGGCCCTCCCGCAACATGGTCTCCGGTCGCGTGATCTTCAGGACCACAGGGGTCGAGCCCGAAGGGGATTGCCGCCGCGCGAGGTAGGCGACGGCCATTCCTCCCTCCCCGAGCTGGCGCTCCAGGAGGTAGCTCACACCGGGGACGAGCTCCGAAGGGATCACTCGGCCACCGGTGGCTGCGCTTTCCGCCGTCACGGCAGCAAGACTATCGGAAAAGCCAGGCGGCCGACAGCCGTGACTCCGCAGGCTCCCGGGGAAGCCGCCAGGCCGCGACTTGTGCGGCTAAGCGGGCTGGTCGGAGTAGCCGGCCTCCCGCCCAGGTCGAGTGGGGTCACCGGCTGGTCCTCACCATCGTTCCATTTGGGAGGAGTCGCGTCGGTGACTGATTCTCCTCAGTGGCTGCGTAACCGTGCGGCAATACGGACTGCTTCGAGGCTCGCAGGTGCGATGGCGGCGCGGACCTCCGGGCTGAGCTCGGTGCAGAGGGATCGGCAGCGCGCCGGGTCGATGCCCACGCCGAGGAGCTTCACGCGACGTGCGTCCACCTGCTCGAGCGCCAGGGCGATGCCGAGGCTCTCGGCCACGCCCAGGGCATGACTCGAAGTGCCGCTGCGACGCGCTGGACCGGCTCCCACCCTGAGCGCGGCGGGCTCCAGGATGTGCAGCCGTCCGATGTGCTCTGGATCGGCGACCGCGTCGACGAGAACGAAGCCACTCTCGGGTTCCAGCAACTCGAGCAGCGCTGCGCCGTCGCTCGCGCAAAGCAGCGACACGTCGGCTGGCAGCTGCTGCACGCGCAACGCCTCGATGACCCGCAGCCCCACGCCGTCGTCGCCGCGCGCCACGTGCCCCAGGCCCACGATCTTGAGGCTCATCCGCGCTGGATTTCCAGCTTCAGGAAGTGCGTGGCGCAGGAGATGCAAGGGTCGTGATTGCGGATGGCCCGCTCGGCGAGCAGCGTCGCCTCCTCCAGGGGCAACCGTCCCAGCTCCGGGGCCAGGTGCCAAAGATCCCGCTCGATGCTGCCCTGGTTCTGCGACGTGGGAGGCACGATCTGCGCCTCTTGGATCAAGCCTTGTGAATCCACGCGGTAACGATGGTAGAGTAAGCCTCGAGGCGCCTCGCTGGCGCCATGGCCCTCGACGGCACCTTTGACGGCTGGCAACGGGATGCTGGGCTGCGTCGGAGGCCGGTAGGCCCGGATCAAGCGCGCGGCTTCACGACAGGCGAAGGCGATCTCGACGCCGCGGGCGAGGATGCTCTTGAATGGGTTTCGGCAGTCCGGGTCCAGCCCGGCGCGCGCCGCGGCGTCGAGCAAGTCCTCGGGAAGCTGGGCGTGGTTCAAGACGAAGCGCGCAAGAGGGCCGCACAGGTACTCCGTCGGCTCGCCCCCTGGCGTCAGGCGCAACACCGAGTGCAAGGCC
>JAGQIY010001393.1 GCA_020430865.1 Myxococcales bacterium | reverse complement strand
CTCCGGCGGGCGGCCTTGTCGTTCCGCTCCTCGAAATACCCGAGTATTCTTGCGGTGCTCGCGCCTCGGGCGCCCGCCTGGCTGCGGTCTCGACCGCGATCATCGATCGACTTCTCCGTTCGCGGGCCCTTCGTACCGGGCGGTGGTGCTCAGAACTTCGCGCTGACGGCGCCCGAGAAGATGTGAGCGGTGCCGCTGATGCGACCACCGTTGACCGCGTACGGGCTTCGAAACCCCAGATTGCCGCCGGTGCCGCTGATGGTCTTGATCGCTCCGTTACCGCCGTTGTCCATCTCCTGCAGGCTCACCAGCATGTAGCCGAGCTCGATGTCCACGGGCGCGAGGCGAAGCTGACCACCCCCGGCGAGCCCGAAGCGAGCGCCACCGATGGGCGAAGGATGCAGGTGCTCGTCATCCGCCGCCGCCGTCTGAAACCACATGCCGGCGCGCACCGCCAGCAGATCGGGCACCGCCACGAAGTCACCCCCCACGCGCACGCCGAAGGTGTCCTTCATCTTCAGCTCGATGTCCGAGTTCTCCGGAACCTGCCCCACGACGGAGGTGCCGCTGTAGATGTCGACCGTGTTCTTCGGAACCCGCACCTGGATCGCATCGAAGTCGCTGTTCTTCGTGTACTCGAGGTCGATCTCGACGTCGAACACGTCCTGGCTGATGGGATCGCGCTCGGCCGCTTCCGCGAGGTAACCAGGGGCGCCATCTCGCGGAACCCGAAACGCCATTCCCAGGCGCACCTGCAGCGGGTTCGGGATCTTGACGGAGACCAGATCGTCCCCGGCGTCAGTGCTGGACGCGGCCGTGCCACCGTCCGCGGCGAGCCCGCTCTGCGCGTCCCAGTAGCCCGAGGTCGCGGTGATGTCGCCCTTGCCCTTGAATGCGTCCTGCCAGTGCACGGAAAGGCCGATGTCGATCTGATCCGTGGCGGAGAACAAGGCCCCCGCGACGACGCCGGGGATGAACAGATCCATGACGTCGATCTCGGCCTTCACGTCACCCGTGACGTCGTCCTGGGTGTCGTTCGCTCCTGGTTGCGCCATCGCAGTGTTGGAGAGCTTCAGCTTGCCGAAGCCGGCGGTGAAGCCGAGGCCGAGTCGCAGCTGATCGCTGAGCGCGTAACCCACGCTGAAGGTCGGGTTCAGCAGCAGGCCGTCGACCTCCAGGATCAGGTAGCGCTGGGGGGAAGCGAAATCCGCTTCGCCCGTGAAGCGGGAGTCCGCCGGAGCAACGTCGGGGAACTTGATGCGTCCGAGAGACGACGGCGGCACGATCGCCAGACCGATCCCCAGGGAATCGCTGA
This sequence comes from Myxococcales bacterium, assembly GCA_020430865.1. The sequence continues at coordinate 1,381 of JAGQIY010001393.1, read as the reverse complement.
GCCGGAGGTTGCCCGCCAGGTGCGGGATGGCGTTGGGCGTGCCGGCGTTCTCGTTGCAAACCTCGCGGTAGGTGAAGGTGTTGCCTCGCGGCTGATCCGGCTCGCCATTGGTGTTCAAGCGAGTGAAGCACTCCTTGTTGAAGACCAAGTTCGTGCCCAGGGTGGCGCCGCTCGACAGGCCGCTGAGCGCCGCCGGGTTGTAGTAAGCCGCCAGGGAGTTGCTGGCGCGCGCGACCCAGGCGCCACCCCGGGCCATCTGCTGGGTGCCGTTGTCCGGCACCTCGAGGGCACTCATCCCCAGCGCCGCCCCCTGGAAAAGGCACAGCCCAAGGGCGACGCCTCCCGCTGCCAGCCAACGTCCCTCACGCCTGACTCCGCGGGGAACGTTCGCCGTCGTGCGACCGGGCAGCCGACTGATAGCTGAAGTGGCGTGTGACGAAGCGTGCTGTGGTCCCTGCATCGTGTTCCCCTGGAGGAGCCCTCACTCCTTGATCGGGCTTGCCTTGAGGGCAGCCTTGCCGTCCTTCACGTAGACGCTGAACTTCACACGACTGCACTGGTGGCGGCTCATCAGAGCCTCCCGAGTCTTCTTCAGCGTCTGCTCGAACTTCTCGTAGGTGAAGCCCTCCGTCTTTTCGCCGCATTGCTGCTTGGTGGCAACGAAGTCTTCATACACCTGGCGCCATTCCTCGGCCTCCGAGGTCTCGCCCGAGGCGGGGCTCGGCGCGGCCGGAGCGGCGTTGGGCGCCGAAGCGCCAGGGCGACCTGGAGGCTTCGGGAGCGGCTTCTTCGGTGGTGGCGCCGCCGGGCTCGCAGCGGGGCTCACGGCAGAGCCCTGGGTCTCGGCCAGCGGAGCCCGCGGCTTCGGCTTGGGCTTGGAGGGCTCCGGGGCGGCGCCCGGACTCGATGCCTCGGGCGCGGGCGTTGCCGATGAATCCCCGGGGAAACTAAACGCGCTCATGACCGGTTGGTCTGGAATGTCGCCCAGCACCCTGCCAAGGTCCGCCGCGCGTCGCGGAGACCCTCCCCCCTTGGACACGACCTGGTCGATGCCATCGTTGATGTCCGAGGCAATCTTGCGGAAGATCCCGCTGAACTTCGAGGGTGTGAGCTGATCGATCTCGCCCTTGGAGAGCTTGATGCACTCGTTCTTGAAGGTGTTGATCGGACGCGTGTGCTCCAGGAAGGAGAACACCAGCCCAAGCAGGGCTGCGAGCGCGACTGCACCAGCGACGAGCCCCACGCTGGCGTGAGCCTTGTCCTTGTCGTCCGCTTGCTTGAAGAAGGCCAGGGGCGAGTCCACCTGCGCTGGCAAGCGGCCGACGACGTATCCGGCCCCGAGCTGTCCCGCCTCGCCAGGCAGCTGGGAGTACACCACGCG
>JAGQIY010001392.1 GCA_020430865.1 Myxococcales bacterium | reverse complement strand
GGAGAGTGTCGGGGCTGAAGCGCTGCGTGAGTTCGTCGGTGGCCTTGCGCGCTGCCCGCAGGCGCTCAGGACGTTCCGGATGGGCAGCGGGGGCGCCGCTGCGATCCAGTGCGCGGTGGCGCTCGAACAGCTCATCGTCCACCAGCCCAAGCGTCGTCACCATGTTTCGTTCTCCGCAGTCGGGATGATAGGCTGCTCGCCAGTTTTGAACATTGCTTGCAGTTCTCGCCTCGAAGGTGCGAACTGTGTGCTTCGAAGACGCACCGAAACTGCGTCGCGCGTACGACGCCGAGTTTAGGGCGGTCCGTGGTTTGGGCCCACCCAGGTGGGCTGTGGGAGACGGATCTCCCAGCGGCCGAGCAATGAGGGCAACAGGAAGGGGCGACAGGTCATGCGGGGCAAGATCATCATCGTCAACGCAGGCATCGTGCTGGTTGTGGGACTGCTGTCCTACTTTCTCCTGCTCACGGCGCTGAAGGACGTCGTATCCAACCCGCAGAATCGCAAGAGCGACGTCGAGCGCGCCATCAAGAGCGCCAACGCTCGTCTGGCGCTGGACGCCCTGCGGCTGGAGCGCTGGCTCGGCGCCCAGGCGGACACGAAGGACGTGAAGGACGTCTTCGGAGCCGGCACGGAGAAGGCCAAGAGCGAGGCGGCAACCGCGCAGGCGAACAAGATCCGCGACGCCGCCGTCGCCGACGCGCAGTTCGCGCGCATGGCTCCGTCCCTGGTGCTCTTCGTCGACGACTCGGGGGTCGCACTGGGCCGCAACGGTTCCGCGCTGATGCGTGGAGACAAGCTGGGCGAGATCTACCCGACGTTGGGACAGGCGCTGAAGGATGGTCAGACCGGCTCCGACGTGTGGATGAACAAGCAGCGTCAGGAGCAGATGCTCGCGAGCTACGCGCCCGTGCGGGGCGAAGATGGAAAGGTGGTTGGAGCGCTGGTCGTGGGCACCCCGCTCAGCGATGAACGGCTCACCCGCACGAGCGAGCTCACCAGCGGTCGCGCCTTGATGCTTGGGGTCCTCAACGGCGAGAAGCTCGAGATCGTGGCCAAGAGCTCCGAGGTCTCCGGGCCGATGCTCGAGGCGGGGACCAGCGACAAGACCAGTAACGGTGCCAAGGCCTCCACGGAGTCTGGAAATATCAGCGTGGTGGACGACGCGCTGCCAGGTGAGCTGTTCGCGACCCAGGGCTTGGCCGGCTATGGGGACAGCAAGCGCGCGGTGCTCGTGGCGGCGGTGCCTGCTTCTCTCGTGGGATCGATCAACGGCTTGCTGTGGCCAGTGTTCGCCGTGACGGGCCTCGGTGTGTTGCTGGTGGTGGTCGGTGGCTTCCTGCTCGGCAACTACATCCAGAGCCCCATCAGCGAGATGGAAGAAGGCCTGCTGCAGGTCATCAACGGCAACGCCAACTACCGCTTCGAGCTGGAGCACGCGGAGCTAGGTGGCTTGGTGCACCGTCTCAACTCGCTGCTCAACGCGCTGATGGGCGTGCCAGAGACGGACGACGAAGGACGCCCCTCGGCGCCTCCAGGCCCAGGCGACTACGGTTGATCTCCAGGCACACGGCCAATATCGCCGAACGGCGCGTGAACAGCACTCACGCGCCGTTTCGCGTTGGGGAGCTCGAGTTCGTCTCGGGTGAGCGAGCATCGATCCTGCGGAGTCTTGCGGCTTCCTCGAGCTTTCTGGCCCATTCACTGCACTTCTTGGTCATTCGAGCTATAAGCACGCCCGGCTGACGCACCCTCCCGCCCGTCAGCCTGGAGTGATGCGATGGGCTTGTTCGATATCTTCAAGAAGAAAGACGCCGCTCAGGACTCGGGATCGAGCGGCAAACGCGCGACACCCCGCGAGCTGAACCGACTGACCCGCGTCGCGGGTGACAAGCTCGCCCAGAACTACGATCGCCAGGAGGCCCTGCAAGAGCTGACCAAGATCGGTACGGCGGACGCCGCCGCTGGGCTGCTCAGGCGCTTCACCTTCAGCATGGAGCCCTCGATCACCGATCAGGAAGAGAAGGAGATGGCCGTCGCTGGGGTGGTTTCCATAGGGGAAGAGGCGCTGGAGCCCATCCGCAAGTACTGCGCGAAGGCCGAGAGCCTGACCTGGCCGATCAAGATCCTTCGGCAAATACTCGAGTCGGAGGCGTTGGTCGACGAGCTGTTGACCATCCTCGACCAGTTCGACACCGAGTATGTCCGCAACGCCGAGCCCAAGGTCCAGCTGATCAATGCCCTGGAGGAGTTCGTCTCCGAGGACGTGCGGGTCGCCGTGGAACCTTTCCTCGAGGATATGAGCGAGCCGGTGCGCTTCCACGCCGTGGCCACCGTCTTCGCGATGAACAACCCCGAGAGCGTGCCTGCGCTGATCACCGCGCTGGCGGAAGACGAGTCGCTCCGCGTGCGCAATCGCATCGCTCAGCGTCTGGCGGACGCGGGATGGGACATCGAAGAGTCGCTGCGCGAGCAGTGCGCCGAGGCCTTGCCCGAGGAGTTCGAGCTCCAGGGTGCCCGCGTCGTCCGGGTTGGGTAACCGCACGAAGCGCGGGCTCGTTCACCCCCCAAGGCTGCCGAACCTCGAAGCGCCGCGAGCGTCTCACGGGGCATTCGTCGTTGCACCTCGCCGCGTG
>JAGQIY010001391.1 GCA_020430865.1 Myxococcales bacterium | reverse complement strand
TTGACGTAGTCGAAGTGGGCCCAGCCCTCGCTGTCGGCGCTGATCGCCGTGCGCAGGTAGACGTCCTTCTGCTGGAAGCCCTCGGGACCCATCTCGGTCCACCAGTTGATGTAGTTCGGCAGCCACTTCTCGAGGGCGCGCTGCAGCTTGCGGTCGCTCGAAAGGTTGACGTTGTTCGGGATCTTCTCGCTGTGGTCGATCTGACTCATGGCTTCCTCTCGATCAGGTGCGCTCGTAGTTGAATTTCGGGCGCTCGGGTGTGCCGTAGGTGGTTAGGCCGCCGCGCTCGCCGACCGCGTTGGGGCGCTGGAAGATCCAGTTCTGCCAGGCGCTGAGCCGCCCGAAGATCTTCGTCTCCAGGGTCTCCGGTCCGGCGAAACGCAGGCTCGCTTCCATGCCCGTCAGGGCATCGGGGCTGAACGCGGCGCGCTCTTCGATGGCGATACGGACCTCGTCCTCCCAGTCGATGTCGTCCGGCGTGAACGTCACGAGACCGAAGTCGGCGGCCTGCTCGGTTTCGATGGGGCCGGTCTCTTCCTTGAGTTCAGAGACGCGACCCGGCGTGCCGTAGAATCGTGTCTCGAGCCGGGTGAGCCCGTTGCTCATGGGCAAAGGTCCGAAGTTGAGCTCCGACAGGCGCAGGGTCGGGCCGTCGTCCACGTCGAGCATGAAGCTACGATCCGCGGCGACGAGCAGCTCGAACAAGCTCCCCGCGAAGCACGTGCCCTGATCCACGATCGCGAACAGGGTGCGAGCGCTCAGGTCCAGGCGCTTGAGCACCCGCTTCATGTGCAGCAAGATCTCCTTGGCGAACCAGTCGCTCTCGGCGAGCTTCGCGATGGCTCGATCGCTCTGCAACACCCGCTCCGCGTCGCCCTCGGTGGTCAACACCACGAGGCCAATCTGCTGGTGATTGAAGCGCAGGTCCAGGATCGCGTCATCCAGCTCCCGGAACGCCTTCAGCGCCCAGACGTCGGCACCCAGCTCGCGCAAGGCCTGCGCGTCTTCGGGGGTGTCGCCCTTCGGGCCGCTGACCTTGAGGTTCGCGACGCGCTTCTCCGGGTCGATCTCCAGGGTCACGTATTCGTAGCGGGTGGCGCCTTCTTCCCGGGTGGGGGAGAGGGGCTTCAACGTGACGGCGGCGCCCTCGCGCTGGGTCGTTTCCGTACAGAACTGACTGGTGAGCTTGCTCAGGGCGTCGTCGAACTGGCTCTTCTTCGCCACTGCGTCCACCAGTCCCCACTCGACGGCCCGCTTGCCACGTACACCTTCGGCGACGGTGCTGAACGCATCGGCGAGATCCCGACGCACCTTGCGCTTGTCCACCAGGCGGGTGAGCCCGCCGGTGCCGGGGAGCACGCCCAGCAGCGGCACCTCGGGGAGGCTGACCGCGCTGGACCCATCATCGAGCAACAGGATGCGCTCGCAGGCCATCGCCAGCTCGTAGCCGCCGCCCGCGCAGGCTCCGCCCAGCGCGGCCACGGTGTGGATGCCGCTGTTGTCCGCCATATCCTCGAGGTAGAGCCGCGTCTCGTTGGTGAACTTGCAGAAGTTCACCTTGAAGGCATGCGTCGAGCTTCCGAGCATGTAGATGTTGGCGCCGGAGCAGAACACGCGGTCCTTGGTGCCCGCGACGACGACACACCGCGTCTCCGGATGCTCGAAGCGAATGCGCTGGATGGCGTCTGCCAGCTCGATGTCGACACCGAGGTCGTAGCTGTTCTGCTTGAGGACGTAGCCTGGGCGCAGACCGCCATCCTCGGGGATGTCCAGGTCGAGCCTGGCAACGGGACCATCGAAGGTCAGCTTCCAGTGGCGATAGCGGTCCGGGTGGGTCTCGAAACGAATAGGCTCCATGGGGGTGCGACACCTTACTCTGAGAAAACCTTGCGCTCAAGAAGTATCATGCAGTTGATTGTCTGCTCGCCGGAAGTATACTGCCCGCCTGATGGCTCGAGCGACACACCCCACTCTCCTGGCTCTCGGCCGTGCGGTTCGCATGCGCCGCCGCGAACGCAGCCTGACCATCGGCGCCCTCAGCAAGCGCGCCAGCGTCAGCGAACGCTTCCTGCACGAGCTCGAAGCGGGTCGCGGCAACATCTCGGTCGTCCGCCTGTGCGACGTGGCCCAGGCGCTCGGCACCACGGCGGCCGAGCTGTTGCGCAAGGCCGAGCCGGAGTCGAGCAACGTGATCGCACTGCTGGGTATGCGGGGTGCCGGAAAGAGCACCGTCGGGCCTCGTCTCGCCGCGCGCTTGAAGCTGCCGTTCGTCGAGCTGGATCAGCTCGTGGAGGAGAACGCCGGCATGACCCTTGGGGAGGTGTTCGAGCTGCAGGGCGAGG
>JAGQIY010001390.1 GCA_020430865.1 Myxococcales bacterium | reverse complement strand
TCGGAGGCTGGATGTCCGCGTTGGCGGTACCGCCAGCGCCTCCCGTCGTCCCGCCAGCGCCTCCCGTCGTCCCGCCAGCGCCTCCCGTCGTCCCGCCAGCGCCTCCCGTCGTCCCGCCAGCGCCTCCCGTCGTCCCGCCAATGCCCCCAATCCCCGCGGAACCGGCTGCATTGCCCGCGCTGCCGGCGGTCGCCCCGCCGGCTCCTCCTACCGTGGAGCTGCCGCCTTCGCCGCTGCCGCCTTGACCGGCAGATCCCGAGCTACCCGCGGCACCCGAATCATCAGGATCATCCGATGAACAGGCAACGCAGGCCAGGCTGATGAGGGTGAAATAGCCGATCCGGTGAAATACAGTGTGGCGCATGGTCCCTTGGTTGGGGGTGAGGAGAGACGAACGGGCTCGATCAGGCAGCCGCGAGACAAGGCTCAGTTGACACCGCGAGGAAATAGCTCCCGGAGACCTCCGCTGCGGCTGCTTTCGAGGATCTCGCCGAACGTAGCAGTCAGCTGTCCAAATGAAAATGAAAATCATTTTCAACTGAGGCGAGTGGCGCTACAACAGGCGCATGAAGCACCTCAAAGCCGTCTCCCAGGTTCCCCTCGCCCGCTGTCACCACACCCGGCTCGCCCAGGGCGATCTGGCTGCAATCGATTCCTGTGAGTGCGGCACGCTGCATCTGCACCTGGGCGCGCTCACGCTGCGCCTGAACGAAGACGCGCTGAACGAGCTGGTAGGCACCCTGGGCTACGCCCTGGCTCAACTGCGTGCACGCGAGCATCAGAGCCGCCGTACGGAAGCGTCTCGTCACCTCTGCTGATGCCATGAACGCCCGCCACCCAGCCTTTGGCTCGAGCCACGCGCGGTCGATCTTCGAGAGGTCGACGTTCGCGACTGCTCGTCGTTGCGCGCTCGACGCTGTCGACGCACCCCGCGGAGAAGCCTTGCGCGTCGTCCTGGCTCTGGGCCTGGACGAAGCGCAGCTGGAGCGCTGCGTTCCTCAGGCAACCTGGACTCGCCTCGAGGCTTTCGAACTCTGGCCTTCGGAGCGCTTGAGGCTGCTCGCGCGCTGGGCGAACGAGGATCTCCCGCTGTGGCATGCGCTCGCCTCGGAGCTGGAGCAGAGCCTCGAACCTCGTCCAGAAGCCTTCCGCGATTGGTGCCCTGCGGATATCGTCGCCGAGTTTCAGCGCTTGCGCCGAACCTGCCGTCCGCAGGAGCTGGTGACGCTGGTCTGGTGCCTGCTCGCTCGTCGGCGCCCCGCGCTCGAAGCGTTGGCGGAGCGCCTCGCCTGGGAGCTGGAAGCGCTGGCGCTGCGACGCTTCCGCGACGGCTGACTTCAGAGCTCCGGCGTGCTCCAGACGACGCCGCCGTAGAGCGCCGCGCCGCGCTGGGGGCGTTGATCGCCGGGGCGAGCCGTCTCGCGCTGAACGTTGAGCGCGTTCTCGACTCCGAGGTGGAGCTTTAGCTGTCGCGTGGCTTGGTAGGCGCACCTCACCCCCACACTCGCGAAGGCAGGGCTCGTCAGCCCATCGTCGATGTAGCTCTCGCTCACCAGACGGTGATGCACGTTCAGCTCGAGGCGCTGGGTGATTTGGTAGTCGAGGCTGCTCTTGATGGTATGGGGTGGCCGACCCACCAGTGGTCGCTGACGTTCCACGTCGTAGGTGTCGAGGTAGGCGTAGCCCACGCGCGAGGTGAGCCGTGAGGAAACGCGAACCTCGACGTCGGCTTCATAGCCCCAGGTGCGAGCGCGCCCGACGTTGATGTAGCTATAGCGATCGACTTGTGCGGCGCTGTCGCGCCCGACGAAGTCCGTATCGATCAGATCTTCGACCCAGTTGGCGTAGCCGCCTGCGCGGAGCCTCACGCCCTTCGTGGGACGATACTGAGCCTCGCTGCTCACCCCCCAGGAAGCCTCGGGCTGTAGATCGGGGTTGCCCTCCACGACGTAGCCGAGCGAAGAATGGTCGAAGGCGAAGCCGTACTCCTTGGCTGAAGGCACCCGGAAGCCTCGACCAAATGCCGCGCGGAATATCCATTGGTTGCTCGCCTTGTAGCTGCCCGCGAGGCGAGGAGCCGCGACGAAGCCATAGCGCGAGTGCCACTCACCGCGCACGCCTGGCAACAGCGCGAAGCCACCCCCAAGGCGCCAGTCGAGCTGGGAGTAGATGGCCAGGCTGCCGAAGGACTGCTGAGGTACCTCGTCGCTCGCCTCGTGGGTCAACTCGCCGTTACCAGCTACTCCGGTCTTGCTCAGCTCCTGGTCGAAGGCTTCGGTCTCGGCGCGAAACCCAAAGCTCCAGGTGCGACGCTGCTCGCGAGTCGTCGAGATCGCCTCGAAGCTCTGCAAGCGGTGGGCGCGCTGTCGCGTCTCTTCTACCGGGGAGCCGCGAAAGAGCTTCCTTGACTCGTTATCGAACCACTGCGCAGACAGGTTGAGTCGCAGCTCCGAGTCTCGGCTCACCCGCAGCCGTTGCTCGGTTCCCAGGAGGTAGCGGTAGGTCAGCTCTGGAGTATCCACAGAGAAAATACTGAGCCCTGGACGGTCGATCAGGCTGAGACCGGTGAGTTCGTCGCGGATCACTCGTGCCTTGAGGCGAGTGGCCCAACCCGGGCTCGGCGATGCGCCCAATCGGAAGCCGACCAGCGCACGCTTTGACTCCGGCAGCGCGCTCGCGCCATCGTCGCGCTCGAGCAGCGGGCTGAAGGCGTACGAACCATCGAGCATCAGCCAGCGGTCGCCATCTCGGAGCGCCGCGGTGCCTTGCTCGTCGTGGCCGCCGAAGCTTCGGCCCTCGAGCTTCAGGCGACTGCTGAAGCCCGGAAAGCGTGGGGGCCCGGTGATGATGTTGACGACGCCGCCGATGGCCCCGGTTCCGTAGAGCGAGCTCGTTGGACCACTCACGAACTCGATGCGCTCGACGTCGGTCAGCGGCAGGCTCTCCAGGTCGATCACACCGCCGGTGTCACCGATCATCCGCTCGCCATCGATCAAGATCAGGACCCGTTCGCCGTCGAAGCCCTGGATCTGAATCCCGCTGGGGTTACCGAGGTAGTCGTAGGCGCTCGGGTTCACCTGCACGCCGAGCTCCTGGCTCAGGGCGTCGGCGACGGTGTTGGCGCCGCGCCGCTCGGCGTCTTCACGGGTGACCGTGCGGGTGGGGACGATGCTGCGCTGGCTGCTCTCCGCGGAGCGCGTGCCCGTGACGACGACATCCGACTGAGCCCGGGATTCCGCGGAGAAAATGCCAAGCGTGAGGAGCGCGCAGCTAGCGACTCGCGCTGCGGTCCGCGGTAGCGGCAGGGGGCGCATCGACGACGGTCTTCTCGAGCAGCTGTTTGATCTGCGGTAGCTGACTGCCCGGTGAGTAGGGAGCCTCCCCCTCGTTCGCGAGCTTCGACAGCGTCATGAACAGCGGCTGGCCGTCTGGCGAAGTGTCCAGGTGAATGACTTTCTGTGAGGAAAGGATGCCGTCCCAGGCGTGGCGCACATCGGCGAAGAAGCCCTGGTTCTTCTGCCAGAAGGCGCGCCCCTTGCTGAAGTTCGCCTCCGACGTGCGGGTGTAGGTGTTCTCGCCGACTTCTCGCACCAAGATCGGATTGCCGCTCTGGTCATCCAGGTCGAGCTTGTAGTTGTCCTGGAAGTGTACCCAGCCATTGGGCGTCAGCTCGTGACGATTGCGCCCGACGATCACGTGGTAGTCGCTGCGCTTGGTGTACTCGCGTCGGGGCAGCGGGCGCCACGTCTCTTCGCTCTCCCAGAAGGCGGTCTTGCCACGATGGACCCAGCGCCCGTGGCTCTCATAACGCGGGCTGTCGTCAACCTGAAACACCGCTTGGGTCCAGGTGCCCTTCGCGTGGTCGGTCGGCATATCCTGGTTCTCCCAGGTTGATTTCCCGCGGAAACTCAAGACATGGGTGTCCTCATAGCGCCAGTCCTGGCGCCAGTGCTTGATGATCATGGCGCTGCCGTCGTCGCCGGTGATCAGGATGTGCTGCAGCACGACCTTGCCAGGCTCGTTCTCGACCACCTCCACGAGCTCCAGCGCGTCCGAGGTGTACTCGTCCTTCGCCTTGTAGCCTGGGCGCAGCGTGGTCGTCTCCTTGAAGGAGAAGTGCACCTTGAAGGTGCCGGCCATCGCCAGGATGGCCGCTTGGTCGCGGTCCACTTGGGGACCTTCGTCCCTGGCCTCGTATCCTCCGGGATCGGGTTTGGGGGGGAGGTCCGCTGCTTGAGCGTTTTGCTCCGGTGAGGCAGCCGTTGGAGCCGCACCGCCACAAGCAACCAGCGTGAGGAGGCATGCGCCCAGCGCGAGCCCGCTTACTAGATTGGTTCGCAGGCGCATCACAGTCCTCCGATCCGTACGCGGTAGCGCGCACTGGTTGCTCCGGTCTGGCCATCTGGAGTGGAGTAGTAGTCGAGGATCTCGAGCTTGTAGAGGTCACTCCCGTTTGCCGCACGGATCAAGTAGGTGATCGCTGCAGGGGCGAGGGTCATGTTTTGCATGTCGTATTCGTACCAACCGCTGAAGGGTGTCACCGGCTTGCCTGTGGGATCCGTCTGTGGGATGCAGAGGTTGTCGAGGTAGTCGTCTTCTTCGAAGCTCGCACCCGTCGCGTCCGCGCTGGTGACGTCGTCGAAAGCTTTGCTGAGCGCGGCGACTTCGGCAGCCCCCGTGCCACTGTCTCCGCCGTTGCTGCGAATCAAGTCGCGCTTCAATGCGAGGTCCCAGTCTGTGCTGGTGAAGGCTGCGAGATCCGTGATGTCTACGCGACTCAGGTTGGCGAGGTCGAGGTAGATGGCGGGGTTCGTGGCTTGGTTCTGGTAGC
>JAGQIY010001389.1 GCA_020430865.1 Myxococcales bacterium | reverse complement strand
GAGCTCCACGCCCTTGAAGTCGGTGTACTCGGCCTTCTTCAGGTCCTCCGCCTTCACGAAGCGTCCGTCGGTCATCATGCCCAGGCGAAGCTGGTTGCCTTCGGGCCCCGTCGCGCTCCAGGAGCCGACGATGGCGAGCCCGCTGCGGCCGCGGATCTTGCCGACCTCCTGCACCGCGTGATCGTTGGCCGGATCACGCTGAAAGATTGGCGTTGTCTTCGTCGTGCGGGCGTAGGCGTAGGGCAGCGGAGCGTCGAGCTTCGGCTGCTGAGCCATCGCGATCAGCGTCGGGTGACTGAGCTCGGTCGTGGCTTGCTCGCCCGCGCAGACGAAGCCGCGAGGGCGGATCGGGTACCAGCCACCTTCACAGCCGTCCTTCGAGTAGGGCTCGTCGGCGCGGGGCACCATGGCGCCCGCGTGCAGGTGACCGATCACCTTGCCCTCCTTCGAGGGTCGGTCCATCACCTTGGTGACGTAGCTGATCGCTCCGAGCCGGGGTCCGTCCGCCGGTGGCACGGGAACGTTGGGGATCTCGTCGGAGCTGCCCTTGGACAGCTGGGGCGCTTGCTCGCCGTCACCGCCGTTGCAGCCGAACAGCAGCGCCGAGCACGTGACGGCCAAGGCCGTGGGTACAGTCCATCGTGCGCGCATCATGATCCTCGGCTGTCATGACTCGCGCAGGTTGGCCCAGTTTTCGGCACACGGTTTTGTCGTGTAAGCTGGCCTGGGTTTGGGGGTTAGGACACACATGCGCACGTCGAAACTGCTGGTCTCGCTCGGGTTGTCCGTGTTCGCTCTGGGTGCCGTGCTGTTCTCTCCGCACAGCGCCAGCGCTGGAGCGACTCGTGCTGCAGTGCTCGCCAGCGGCACCTACGACATCACCGACGGTCGAAACGCCGATGGGTCGAGCTATCAAGGCCTCGTCCAGGTCGCGCAGACCGGAAGCGTCGTGCATCTGCGCTGGGATCTCGGCGGCGTGAAGAACACCCATCAGGGGGTGGGGTTGCTCGACGGAAACCGGCTCGCGGTGGCCTGGACTGCGTCGCCGAGCGGCGGCGTGGTGATCTACAAAGTCCACGGCGGAACGCTGAACGGGCGCTGGGCGAGCTATGGCAGCACCAGCGAAGCCGTCGAGAACCTCAAGGGACCTGGCGGCTTGAACGGCGACTACCGCATCACGCTCGGGACCAACGAAGCCGGTGGCCACTACACGGGTAGGGTCCACATCGCGCCACAGGGCGCGAGCCATGCGCTGACGTGGGACCTGGACTCGGGCGAGCACTACACCGGAGTTGGGGTGCTGAGTGGTGACTTGCTGACGGTCGGCTGGGGCGCGGGTAGCGGCGCAGTGGTCTACGACATCCGAGGTGATCGGCTGAACGGGCGCTGGGCGAGCCCCGGAGACACCAAGCTCGGCAAAGAAGAGCTGAAGCTCAAGGCCAGGCCCAAGGCCAAGGCTCCCAAGCAGCCGCGCAAGCAACCGGCGCCTCGCCAGAAGCTCGAGCCGCCCCGCCAGAGGAGCTAGCCCCTTCGCCGAGCGATCGCCTGGGCCAGGGTGTGGAGCAGCGAGTCCACCCAGGGCCCCGGGTCCTTGAGCTGGGAGAAATCGCCGCTTCTCAGGTGCTCGGCGCTCAGGTGCTCGATGGCGCGGGAGTAGTCCGCCGGGTCCGCCGTGAAGTAGCCCCGCTGCTGCAACCCGGCGACGAAGCCGCTCACGTTGCCCTGGGTGGCCGCTTTCGTTGCCTCGGGGTAACGTTCGTGCAGCGTGCGCACGTAGTCGAGGGCGCCGGCTTCGGGGCTCGCGTAGGTGCGAAAGCGGCTCTGGATGGCTACCCGCTGGTCGCCATGGCCCTCGTGCGTCTTCAGCACAGCGCTGCCCCCTCCCGGCGCCTGACCCTTCAGTCCGCCGAAGTTGTAGCCTCGCATGGAGCGGCCGCGGCCGGTCTCGAGCGCCCACTGCGCCCACATCAGGCCGAGCGTCTTCGAGCTGGGTGGCTGTCCCGTCACCTGCTCCCAGGCTTGGCCGAGCAGGCGTGATGCCTCACTGCCCGTCAGTCGCGTGGGGCCGCCGGCCAAGGCGAGTTGAGCATCGAACCTCGATGCCTCGCCGTGCCGCTCAGCGAGGCGCGACTCTCCGGGTCCAGTCGAGGATGCTGCCGTGTGGAATCGATTCGTGGAGGCACGGAGACCTCCTTGGACGGGATCGGACATGGTCCTGGAGTCGGTTCTCCGCGGCGGGTGTTGCCTGGAAAAACGGCTGCTGGCGCGCGCGGCTTTCCGCTGGCGCTAGAACGCGCATGTTTCGCAGCTGATACCGGCGCAGCGCGCGCAGGCTGCTATCCTCGCCCCTTCATGCTTTCGGTTGACACTGGAATTCATCCTTCGAGCTTGGTCCTGCGTCGCGTGGTGTGGCTCCCGCTGCTCCTCGCTGGCTGCGTCGCCTGCGCCTCTACCGAGAATCCCCAGTCGGTGGTGGTGATCAACGGAGGCACCGGGGGGAGCGGCGCAGCGGGGGGAAGCGCTGGCGCTTCGGGCGCGAGCGGCGGCGTTGGCGCGACTGGGGGCAGCGCCTCGATGGGAGGCAGCGGAGCGACGGCCGGCGCCGGCGGCAGCGGCGCGATGGGGGGGAGCGGTGGCGCGACGGGAGGAACCGCTGGTCTGGCCAGCGGCGGAGCCGCCGGCGGTGCGGGTGTCGGTGGCAGCGCCGCTGTCGGTGGCAGCGCCGGTACCGCGGGGAATCAAAGCGGTGGGGCGGGCGGCAGCGGCGGCGCCGGTGCGGTGAACCTGTTCTTCAGCGAGTACATGGAAGACGGCCAGAACAAGGGAGTGGAGATCTACAACGCGGGTGCGCCGATCGATCTGTCGATGTGCGTGCTTCGCGTGTACTTCAACGGTAGCTCCACGGCTACGCCGGACATCCAGCTGGACTCCAAGACCCTCGAGAATGACCAGGTTCACACGGTGTGTGGAACCGACACCGCGGCGGGAGGGCTGTGCCAGCAGGTCGCCACCAACAAGTTGATTCATAGCGGCGACGACGCGATCGAGCTGGTGTGCAACGGCACGACCCTCGACGTGATCGGAATCATTGGTAGCGATCCCGGCAGCGGTTGGTCGGGCGGAGGTATCTCCACCAACGACCAGACGCTCTGGCGCAAGTGCAGCGTGACCAAGGGGAACCCCAACGGGTTCAGCGACCCATCCATCGAGTGGGAATCGCCGACCAGCGGCGCGAAGCTCGACTATTCGAATTTCGGGCAGAAGAGCTGTCCTTGATCGCTCCGAGATCGCATCTCGGTGCACAAAACCAAAGCGGCCTCGCTCGCGCGAGGCCGCTCGGTCCCTGGTGCCGTTACACCAGCTAGTTGCCCGTGCCGCCGGCTCCCGCATCTGGTTCGATGCAGCCGGTGGCCGGAGGCGCCTCACACGTGCAGCCCGGCTTGGGGATGTCGGGATTCCGTGGGTCGCCACACTTGCTTCCGCTCACGTCGGGCGGCGGAGGAACGTCGACCACGGGGCCCGGGGTGACCTGCTTCGCGATGAAGTCGATGCCGAAGCTGAGCGCGTCACAGGTGGCGTCGGGAACCGGATCGTTGCTGTTCGCCAGGAGGTCGACGGTCTGGTTCAGGTAGCCGATCGTCGTGGTGTACGAGTCGCACAGGTTCTCGCAGAAGCCGATCTCACGGAAGGACGTGATCTGGTCTCCTGGCTTGATCGACCCACCCATCGTCGCCTCGGTGAACGACCACAGCTCGCTCTGCGGGTCTTGGACGAGCTGCGCTGCCATGACGGCGTTCTGAAGCACCAGCCGCATGCCCGGAGTGTTGGCGTTCTTGCCGTTGAACCACATCTCCGTGTTCGGCGGGAAGTTGGCGATCACCCAACCGTTTCTCACGTAGGCAGCCGCGTCGGCCCACTTCGAGTTCTGGATCTGACCGTCCGCCGGGGGCGCCGCCGGGTCGATGTCACGCTTCGAAAATTGCCACTGCTTGGTGAGGGGCTGGGGCGCCTGCTCGATCCAGTCCGCCTTCAGCGGATCGGCGTTCGTGTCGCCGTCCCGGCAGGTCCAGCTCGCGGGCGAGGTAACGCCCGTCGAGGAATACAGATCCACGCGGACGCTGCTGTCCTCCCCCGTGCCGTTGTAGTTCGAAATCTTGAAGATGATCCCCATGGAACCGCGATGGATCGCGCAGTTCCAGTCGTTCTCGTTCAGCCGGAACGGGCCGCCTACGATGGGGGACAGGGACGCGATACCGAAGAGCTGACCGATGGCGTTGTCGCGGCAGAGGTCGCCGTCGAAGACGTTCTGCAGGTCATTCTTGCACGCCTTCAGCTTCAGCCCCGGGCAGCTATCCTGGGCCGCGCCCGTGAGCGTTCCGTCAGGCCAGGTTGCAGCGTTGCACACGCGATCGAGGTTGAAACCGATCCCCTTCCAACCGTTCTCGTCGATCTCGCCGATGATGTCTTCATCTGCCAGGCTCGACACCCCCCCGAACCGCACCCGGTTCATGACCACGTAGATCGGCCCCACGTCGCCGTCCGCGGTGTTGCTGGGACGCTGGTCGACGACCGGAACGCCCTCGGTGGGGCACTCCATGTTCTCGCCTTCCATGTCGTTCCAGAACTTGTCGGTGCTGGAGTTCCCGCTGCCACCGCTGCCGCTGTTCCCACCAGCACCGCCAGTGCCGCCCGTGGGGCCTCCATCGCCTCCGACCAGCAAGGACGAGTCGTAGACGTTGCAAGCGGCCATCAGGCTGCCGGAACAGGCAGCGAAGAGGCCGGCTCGTTTCAAGTTTCGAAGCAAGTTGGAGTTCATCGAGTGTTGGCCCCGTGATCGCAGAGTGAAGCGCCACCCCCCTTTACGCACTCCCCCTGAGCGCGAGTCGGAGACGGCTCCGAACCATGAGTCTAGCGCGGTCCGGAAATCCTCTCAAACCTCGTGAGGTTGTCCATTCGTCGGCCAGCGCGATTTATCCGCGTCGAGCGCAGTGCGACCGAGCCGCCAGAGCCCGTGCGGGCAGGCAGGGCCCGTGGGGGGGGAGAGGCGCAGGGTTTCTGAGAGCCGCAGGGTTTCCGAGAGGCGCAGGGTTTCCGAGAGCCGCAGGGTTTCTGAGAGGCGCAGGTTTGTGGGGGGAGAGGCGCAGGGGTATCAGCCCGAGCGCCCTCCCGTAGCACCTACGGGCGCGCGGGTGAGCCGTGATGGCGGCACCAGCCAGCTGGGTGTCGCCGCCTGCTGCGCCACGAAACCCCCACAGATCACCCTGTAGTGGCAGCTCTCACATCGCTCGTCGTGGTGACGCTGAGAGCGCTGGTAGTCGCGCAGACCGATTGGCTCGAGGGAGATGTGGCGCCGTACGCCTCCGCTCTCGTCGAGCTTCAATAAGTCGACTTCGAACAGTCGTTCGAACCCGGGCAGGATGCACATGGGCAGATTTTTCACGCAGAAACTGAGTGCGTCTCCGTGGCGAGCCAGGGCCTCGAGCAAGTGGCCGCCCAGCTCTTCGAGGTCGTAGGCGAGGTCAGCTTGGTCGGGGCCTCCAGGCTCGAGACCAAGCAGGCCGACGTTCCTCACCCCCGAACCTGCCAGCAGACCGAAGAGGTTCGATAGGTCGCGCTGGTTCTGCCGGGTGAGCGTCACCTGCACGCCAACGAGTTGCCCCGTCGGCGCGCGGCGCAGGAGCTGCTCGAGTCCGCTCCGGGTCTGCTCGAAGGCACCGGGATCGCCCACCAGGGCGTCGTGTAGAGCGGCGTTCGAGCCGTGGAGGCTGACCCAGATCGCGTCGAGGCCGCATGCCGTGAGGCGGGCGGCGTACTCTGGATAGCTCGCCAGGCGACCGTTGGTGGTCAAGCTGACGTGCTCGTAGCCGATGCGGCGGCTCACCTCGATCAGGCGGAACAGGTTGTGGCTGAGAGTTGGTTCGCCACCGTCGAGCGTCAGCCTGCGTGCGCCGCGCCGATACTCGTCGAGCAGGCGGGCGGCGAAGGCGCGCAAGCGGTCCGAGTCGGTCGCGGGCGGTCTAATGCCCTGCGGAAGCGCTGGCTCGCGTCCCACGGCGCAGAACCCGCAGGCATTGTTGCACTGGTAGTTCACCGCCAGGTTCACCTCGCCTGGGGCACGGAGAGCCTCCATGCGGCGGTCGAAGCTATGCTTGAAGCGCACCAAGTCGCCACTGCTGAAGCTGGGTGTCTCCAGGCTCGGCTTGCCCTGGAAATGGGGACCCCAGTCCCGGACCATCGGTAACGCCATGGCGCCACGACTCGTCGCTTCGCGAGCCAAGCGGGTGCCGGGGAGCGGGGTCGCGAACTGCACACTTGGTTCCGCGCTGAACCGTTCGAAGAGATCGAGCGCGAACTCCAGGGTGCCGTTGATCTCTGCGGCGGATTCGCCCGGCATGCCGATGATGTAGTGAACCAGGAGCCTCACGCCTGCTGCCTGAGCGCGCTCTGCGGTCTGCACGATGGCGCGCAGGTCCAGCTGCTTGCCGACCACCTGATCGACGACTCGCTGCACTCCGCTCTCCGCGGAGATGCTCAGCGTCGTGAGGTGCCCGTGCATCGCGGCGAGGTGCTTCGGGCGGACGTAGTCGGCGCGCACCCCGTTCGGGATCTCGAAGTGCAGGTCACGCTCGGCGAGCAACTCCATCAGCGCGTCGAAATGCCGCTCGTTGACGTTCGCGAGCTCGTCCAGGAGGTGAACGCTGCGGGCGCCGTGCTGCTGCAACCAGTCGAGGTGGGCGGCAAGGCGCTGGGGAGAGTAGCGACGCTGCGTCTTGGGTCTTCCAGCGGGCAGCCCTGGGTTGCTCGAGCAGTGCGCGCATCGAAAAGGGCACCCGCGGCTCGAGAGCATCGGCAGGTGATCGGCGTCGATGGGGAAGGCCCAGTGCGGCCTGCCGAGGCCCGCCATCACCGAGCGGTGGAAGGCGAAGTAGGCTCGCGTGTCGACCAGGTCCCAGGCCGGCAGCGGCAATCGATTCAGATCGATTTCCGGGCCGACGTTTCCGTCACGCACCTCGCGGTTCGTCGGACGGCCGTCTCTGACGAGCGTCTCCACCCATGGCACGAGGTGGCCCTCGGCCTCGTAGCGCAGGAGACCATCGACCTCCGGGTAGGCTTCGAGGATGGATTCGCTCGGAGCGTCCACCACGTGCTGCCCCGACTGATACAGATCCGCGAGCAGGATGGGCCGCTGCGGCGCCTCTGCCCGGAGTCTCTCGAGCAGCTCGCCCAGGGCGCGGTCGCGAGTCGGCGGACGCTGGAACGGGGTGTAGGCGACCAGGGAGACGTCCCACGGCGGCGCGCCTGCGGTCAGGGCTTCCACTCCCACGCCGAGTCGCACCAATCCGTCGCGGAGCGGCTCCAGGCGCGCGCCAGGCCGGGCCAGGGCGTCTCGCAGCGACACCTGGTGGCCCGCTGCGCGCAGCACGGCGGCCGCCTGCACCGCTCCCAGATCTGCGAAGTAGGGGTAGTCGATGAAGTCGCGGGAGATCTCGAGTGGGGCGAACCACACCGCGACGCGCGCCATTGCCGGAGAATAGCCCACGGATCGCCGACTCACTACGATTACGGGTTGACCCTCGGCGGGGTGGGAGCCCACATAGCGACGGCGATATGCTGCGACGAAGCTCGATGTCCGTCTCACCCATGCAGGCTCTGGCTCCGCTCTGCGGGCTGCTGACCGGTGTCTTCGCCGTGTCGAGCCTGTGGTCCGCGCCCGCGCTCGCCCAAACCAGCGCAGGCGAGGGCGCAGCCGCAGCCGCAGAGGCGGGCGGAGAGAAGGCCAAGGCCGCTGCAGACTCGGACAGCTGGGACGGTGACTACGACATCAAGTACCAGCGCCGCTCCGACGTGATGCTGAGCCTGACCGTCGGGGGGCTCAACGGCTTCGTCTCCGGCTACCCCAACGACGTCGACAAGATCGATCAACCAGAGTTCAAGGCCACCACGGACGCCGCCGTTGGTTGGAGCGGCACGGGGGTCTTGGGTGTCACGTTCCGCGACTGGCTGGCGTTCGGCATCGGCTACTCTCAGCAAGGCTTCAACGGAAATGGGCAAAAGGGTAGCGCCTACTTCTTTTTGTTCCGCACGGAAGCATACCCGCTGTTCAACCAGTCGGACCTGGGCAAGAACCTCGGGTTCGCGATCACCGGCGGCCTCGGGAACGTGAAGCTCGAGAAGGACGGAGAGACCACGGCCGACGGCGGCGCGGTCAGCATGGTCGGAGTCGGCGCGTTCTGGGAAGGCCTGCAGCTGGGCCAGCTGTCGGTCGGTCCGGCGCTGGACTACCAGTTCGTGTTCAGCGAGCCGTTGGTCGCCCACCTGACGACGCTCGGCGTGCGAGGGGTGTTCTACGGGGGGCCGTGACCGCGGCCAGCGTGCCTCACACGCGTCCGCTCACCACCCGCTCGTGCCCCCCATAGTCCCGCCTCCGCTCGACCCCGGCGTACCCGAGCGACTCCAGCAGCTCACTGGCCCGCTGTGCTTGGTCATGGTGCAGCTCCATCGCGAGCACTCCCCCAGCCTTCAGATAGCTCCTCGCCTCTTCGCCGATGCGGCGCACGAAGTGCATGCCATCGTCGCCGCCGTCGAGCGCCATCCCTGGCTCGAACTCCCGGATGTCGGCGTCGAGTGTCGAGATCTCCCCGCTGGGAATGTACGGGGGGTTGGCGGTGATCAGGTCGAAACCACGGCCTCGGGGAACGTCCATGAAGAGGTCGCTCTTCTGCCAGCACATGCCCCAGACTGCGCCCAGGCGCAGGGCGTTCTCACGGGCCAAGCTCAGAGCATCGTCGGATAGATCGCTACCGACCACACGCCAGGTTGGGCGTTCCTTGTGGAAGGCGATCGCGACGCACCCGCTGCCGGTGCAGAGGTCCAGCGCCGTCCCGAAAGAGGCGATGTCTCGCGTCCGCTCCAGGGCGACCTCGACGAGGGTCTCGGTGTCCGGGCGCGGGATCAGCGCTCTCGAATCCGTGCGGAATTTGAGTCCCCAGAACTCGCGCTCGCCGAGGATGTAGGCGATGGGCTCGCTCGCGCGGCGACGCTTGATCAGTCCACGATAGGTGGCGAGCTCTTCTGTCGAAAGCGGGCGAGCCGAGTCGGTGATCAACTGAACGCGGCTCAGGCTCAGGCACTCACCCAGCAGCAACTCGGCGTCCAGGCGCGGCGCGCTCAGACCGCGCTTTGCAAAGTCCTCCTGGGCCCAGCGTAGGACCCTGCCAATGGTCCAGCTCTCCTCCGTCATGGGGATCAGGTGCTCGCGGTCGCCTCGGCGACCAGCCCTTCGACGTGGGACCTGAGCTGCGCGAGGCGCTCGGGTGTCTGCGCTTCGAACCGAAGAACGATGATGGGACCCGTGTTCGAAGCCCGGGCCAGCGCCCAGGAGCCGTCCGGGTAGGAGACGCGGACGCCGTCGATGTCGCTCAGCTCGCCGTCGCCGCTGAGAGCCTGCTTGACTCGTTCCACCACGGCGAACTTCTTGTCATCGGGACAGTCCATGCGGATTTCGGGCGTGGTGTGTCCCTGGGGGAGATCGCTGAGCAGCTCGGAGATGGTCTGCCCCGTGTGACTCAGGATCTCCAGCAGTCGGAGCGCGGCGTAGATACCATCATCGAAGCCGAAGTATCGATCGGCGAAGAAGAAATGCCCGCTCATTTCGCCCGCCAGCGCGGCGTGCTCTTGCTTCATCTTGCTCTTGATCAGCGAGTGTCCGGTGCGCCACATGATGGGCTTGCCGCCATGCTTGGCGATGTCGTCGTACATCGACTGCGAGCACTTCACCTCGCCGATCACCGCGGCGCCGGGGCGCTGCTCCAGCACACGTCGAGCGAACAACGCGAGGAGTCGGTCGCCCCAGATGACGCTGCCGTCCCGGTCCACGACTCCCAGACGATCTGCGTCGCCGTCGAAGGCGATGCCCACGTCGGCACCTTCCCTCGCCATCGTGGTCATCAGGTCCTTCAGGTTCTCCACGACGGTCGGATCCGGGTGGTGATTGGGAAAGCTACCGTTCATGTCGCAGAACAGCTGGATCGGCTCCACGCCGCAGCCTTTGAGCGCCTGCACACCGAGGGGGCCGCCCGCCCCGTTTCCAGCGTCGAGCACCACCTTGAGCTTGCGTTGCCCTAGGGAAATGTCCTGGCGAAGCTGGCTCAGATAGGCTTCCTGGATGGGCACGGTCTCGATCGACCCACGGCTGCGCTCGGTGAGTTCGCCTCCGCTGGCGAGCTCTTTCAGTGCCCGGATGTCGTCGCCGAAGAACGACGCCTTGCCCTTCATGATCTTGAAGCCGTTCTCGTTGCCCGGGTTGTGGCTTCCCGTGATCATCACCCCACCGTCGGCGTCCAGGTGATGGACTCCGAAATAGACCAGAGGTGTGGGGCCGACGCCGATGTCCGTCACGTGCGCGCCGCCGCTGGTCAGCCCTTGGAGTAGCGCTTCGAATAGACGCGGGCCCGACGCGCGGCAGTCTCGACCAACCACGACGTGTGGCGCCTTCCCGCTGGCCGGGCGCAGCAACCTCGCCAGACCAGCACCGATGCGACGCGTGACCTCGTCCGTCAGGTCGCGGTCGGCGACTCCGCGGATGTCGTACTCACGGAAGATATGGGCGGGAAAGCTCGATTCGGCGCTCATGCGGCGGAGGGCATAGCAGAGCCCGCCTCCGGAGGCGCGCTCAACGCGCAGACCCCGCCAAGCATCTCCTCCCGAGGTGGGACCACGCGCAGACCGCAGCACCTCACCCCCCAAACCCGGGCGCTAGCCGAAATCGACGAATGTGAATAGTGCGAAGTCAAACTCTCAACAACGGGTTAGATGGCCGGAAGCCGCATTTCCAAGTCCATGGAATGCCGCAACAAAACCTCGTTCTAGTCACTTATACGCAGTTTTCTGCTGGTTTCTTGGGGGAGAGGGAACTGGAGCGGACGTTCGATTGCCCTTGGAGCGCACCGGGCGGTTGGGTTAGACACACGCCCGTCATGGACACCCCCTCTGTCGAACGACCCCGCCGGGGTAACTCCAAGGAGCGCGTCCTGCGCGCCGCCGGTTACCTCTTCTCACGTCAAGGTTACGCCGCCACCAGCGTCGATGAGATCGCGACCCGTGCGCAAGCGTCGCCCTCGAGCATCTACTGGCACTTCAAGGGTGGCAAGGAAGACATCCTGGTTGCCGTGCTCGAGCAGGCCGCGAAGACGTACATGCGGCGCCTGGCGAATCAGGTGCAAGAAGGGCGCACCATGCTCGAGAAGATCGACATCTTCTTGGCCGACGTGCGCCAGCAAGTGGAAGAGCAGCCGGATACGCTGCGCCTGATCATGCAGATCGCCCTCGAGCGTTCCCATGCGGATAGCGGGGTGCGTACCCGCATCCAGAACATCTATCGGAATTACCGTGCGGCAATGGTCGAGGAGATGCGCAAGCTGGTCCCTGACGAGGAGACCCGGCGTCTCGAGCGGTCCGCCTTCCTCGTCGTCGGTCTGCTCGAGGGGATCTTCCTGCAGTGGCAGCTCGACTCGGAAGACGTCGACATCGACGGTGCCCTCCAGCTGCTGAGAGTACTCATCTATCGGCAGTACGCCGGTCGCAACGTGCGCATCCCGCCGCTGCCGAACGTGCGTCCCAGCTCGCCGCTCGCGGCAAGTGTCCCGCCCGAGGACGACGAAGGTGTCACCGGCGACGCGGTGGCGAGCGCCGAGGAAGCGCTGGCGGCAGCTCGGGTCAACAGCGGTCCAGTGTTCGCCGCGGAGTAGAGCGACGAAGACGGCTCAGCAAGCCCCTGCTCAAGCGCATCGACGAGGCGCCGCTCGACCTTCGGTTGGACGGCGCCTCGCTGCATCTCGCGCAGCTCAGCCCTCGTTGGTCTGACGAATGCGGCAGGCCTTGGGTTCCGAGCAGCTGGCGCCAGCGTCCGTGTACCAGTGTCCGCTCAAGTAATAGAGTTCGCCCCCTGTCTCCGAGGGCAGCCAGACCATGACCGGAGGGGCGTAGTAGCAGTTGTCGGGCGCCTGCACGTAGGCGCCGTCGCGCCACTCCCAGCGCCGCCCCACGTACTCCCAGCGCCCGTCGACCCACACGCACGGCGGCCCTGGATCCGCAGGGAGCTCCTCCACCTCGGCCGGGGGCGGTGGGAAATCGACCACCTCGGGCTCCGAGCCGTTCACGGGGTGGCTCCCGACCCGTGCCCGCCGTAGCTCGCTGCCGCACCCCACGAGCCCCAGCAGCGCCAGACCCACCGAGAGACAGCTGAGCCGTAAATCCCTACGGATAAGGTTCAAGGTCATACGCCTAGCATCCAGGCCTGGAGTTCGGAGAGCAGGTACGGCCCGAAGAACTGGTACTCGATGATCGCGAGCACGAGGAAGGGGCCGAAGGCCAGGCGGGCCTGAGAGAAGCTGCCATCGGACTCGTGCGCGAGCGGATCTGCCTCGAGTTCGGCGAGCAGTGCTTCACGCTCCTCTCCCTCCGCCGCCTCGATGGCCTGCAACAGCTCCTCGCGTTGTCGTTGCACTGCCTCGGGCTCGTTGATCTGTCCTCGGCTCAGCAGCATGACGATGGCGCCCAGCGTCCCCTGGAAGGCGCCGACGAAGAGCGCAAACAGGGCTCCGGCCCAGCCGAACCACGCGCCGGCCAGGAGCAGCAGCTTCGCGTCCCCCAGGCCCATCCCCGCCTGACCGCGGAGCTTGCGGTAGAGCAAGTCGAAGGGCAGCCATACGATCAAGAACCCAGTGGCGCCGCCGATCAGCGACTGCTTCCAGTCGATATCGGGCCGCACGAAGCTGGTTGCGAAGCCGAGCGCTGCGCCGCCCAGAGTGATCTCGTCCGGCAGGATCATGTGCTCGAGATCGATGAACGCGGCGGCAACGAGGCCGAGGCTCAGAGCGAGGTGGGCGCAGAACAACCCGAGCGCCTTCCAGATGCTGGTGTCGGAGGGCAGCCCCATCACGATCACCTCGATGATCGCGTAGGCTGCCAGACCACCCACCAGCTCGATCAGTGGGTACCGCGGTGATATCGGCGCCTTGCAGCACCGGGCCTTGCCGCGCAGAAACACCCAGCTCAGCACCGGGATGTTGTCGTAACCCCGAATCGGCGTGCCGCAGTGCGGGCACGCGCTGCCTGGATACGCGAGATTCTCTCCGCGTGGGAGGCGGTAGATCACCACGTTCAGGAAGCTGCCGAAAGCCAGCCCAAACGGGATCGCGAACGCCAGCAGGAAGACGTGGGGGAAGTCGCTCAGAGGCAAGGCCTCGAATCTACACCAACTGGGGGATCGAGACAGGTGAGCGCGGGGGCTAGCGCTGGGGCTCCTCCGCGAGGAGTCGGTCCAGCTGTCCGCTGCGGTCGAGCGCGGAGAGCTCGGAGTAGCCGCCGATCGAGCGGTCGTTGATGAAAATCTGGGGGACGGTGTGCTGGCCGGTGGCTTCGCGAAGCCACGCGCGCCGCTCCAGGTCGCCGGACACGTCGATTTCCTCGAACGGCACGCCCTTGCCCTTCAGCAGGAAGTTGGCCCGGATGCAGTACGGACAGAACCGGGTGCGGTAGACGACGATACTCGCGGACACGCCTCTCGATCTAAGTCAGCTTGGCCGATCGCGCCAGACCCACGTTCTCTCGGCGGTCGTCGTCCGCATCGCACCTCCAGGGCGGTCGCCGGGGCGCTCGTGCCAGCCTTGCGCCACGTCGGGAGCTTTGGCCGCTGCCCAGACCGGAGTAGTAAGGGGCATGGCCGAAGCCACGACCAAGCTCAGCCTCGCCCGCTTCCGCCCTGACGCGAAGGCGTTGGTTGCCGGGGCGCAGACCCTGGCAGACGAGCGCAAGCACGCCGAAGTGACTCCGCTTCACCTGCTGTTCCGTGCCCTGGATCGCGATCCAGGTGTGACCCACGTGCTGCGCACCGCGAAGATCGACCCCACGCTGTTGCTCTCTGCCTCGGAGCAAAAGCTCTCCGAGCTTCCGAGCAGCAATGACGAGGCATACCTCTCGGCGCGGCTGCTCGATCTCTTGGAGCGCGCCGAGCGCGAGGCGGAGCGCGACCATGTCGAGCAAGTTGGCGTGGAGCAACTCCTGAACGCGCTGTCCCAGGAAATCGGCGGGTCCACGGGCGAGATCCTGGAAGCCGCGGGCATCCGACCAGGGAGCTTGCGAGAGCACGTTTCCGCGTTGATACAAGTTCCGCGACCAATGGTGCGTCCTGTCGGTGATTCCCCCTTTGCGCCCCGAGACCTGGTGGAGCTGGCGCGGTCCGGTACGTTGGACCCGATGATCGGACGTGACAACGAGCTGCGCCGCCTGATCACGATCCTCGAGCGTCGACACAAGCAGCACCCGCTGCTGGTCGGGGAACCGGGAGTCGGCAAGGGCGCAGTCGTGCGTGGCCTGGCGATGCGACTCGCGAAGGGGGACGTGCCCACGTCGTTGGTGGGGGTGCGGCTCCTGGAGCTGGATCCCGGACAGCTGCTGTCGGGGCCGCGCTTGCGCGGAGAGATGGAAGAGCGCGTCAAGCGCTTGCTCGGGTCGCTGAATGACGAGCGCGGGAACAACGTGCTGTTCGTCCGCGGCATCGATACCCTGCTCGGTCAGACTGGCACTAGCTCTGCGGTAGGCGAGCTGATCTCGGTCGCGCTTCAGCGTGGGGAGCTGCGCATGCTCGGCACGACGACTCCGGAAGGGCTGCGCAAGCTTCAGGAGCGTGACGGGAATCTGTTGCGGGTGTTCACCACCCTCGACGTGGCGGAGCCATCCACCGCTCAGGCGATCGAGATCCTGCGCGGAATCACCATCAAGTACGAAGAACGCCATGACATCCAGATCAGCGACAGCGCCATCGTCGCGGCGGTACACCTCGCGAAGCGTTATCTCCAGGATCGTTTCCTCCCGGATAGTGCCGTGGACCTGCTGGACGAGGCTGCGGCGTCCTATCGTGTGGAGCAGGATGGTCTGCCCCGGGAGGCCGACGGAGCGCTGCGGCGCCTCGAGTCACTCGAGGCTCAGCTGCGGAGCCTGGCAGACGCGGAGGACCCCGCGAGCGTCAAGACGCGCGACTCGCTGCTGAAGGAGCGAGACGACCTGGAGCCCCGGGTTCGAGAGCTGCGCACCCGCGCCGAGAGCCGCCGTGGGGCGGTCGCGGCCATGCGGGCGCTGGACAGCGAGCTCACTCAGGCGCTCGGGGAGCAGGAGAAGGCTCAGGGCTCCAAGGACTTCGCCCGGCTCGGGGAGCTCGAGCACGTGACGATCCCCAGCCTGAGGACTCGCCTCGAGACGGCGCAGGCCGCGGTGCGCAAGCTCGGGCTGGGCACGAAGCCGAGCCCCTTGAACGACGCGGTGGTGGCGGAGACGCTCGCTGCCTGGACCGGCATCCCAGTGGCAAAGATGCTGGAGGAAGAGGCGGAGAAGCTGCTGCAGATGGAGCAGCGCCTGGAGCAACGAGTCGTCGGGCAGGACGACGCCGTGCGCGCGGTCAGCAAGGCCGTCCGGAGGGGCCGAGTGGGGTTGCGAGATCCAGGCAAGCCCATTGGCTCTTTCCTGTTTCTCGGGCCGAGCGGCGTGGGAAAGACCGAGCTGGCGAAGGCTGTGGCGGAGTTCTTGTTCGACGATGAACTCGCGCTCACGCGACTGGACATGAGTGAGTTCGCCGAACGCCACATGGCGCAGCGCTTGATCGGGGCTCCCCCGGGATACGCCGACAGTGAACAGGGAGGCTTCCTGACCGAGGCGGTGCGGCGGCGACCCTACTCGGTGCTCTTGTTCGACGAGGTGGAGAAGGCCCATCAGGACGTGTTCAACCTGCTACTTCAGGTACTGGATGATGGGCGCCTCACCGATGGCCGCGGGAGGCTCGCGGACTTCTCCAACACAGTGGTCATCCTCACGAGCAACATCGCCTCCCAGCGCATCCTCGACACGCAGCCCGCGCTCTTCGAGAGCGAGGACGGGCGCGAGGCGCTGCGTGACGTTTTGCTCGATGAGTTGGGCGCCTTCTTCCGTCCGGAGTTTCTGAATCGGGTCGACGATGTGGTCGTGTTCCGGCCGCTGCTGCGGCCGCATCTGCTGAAGATCGTCGATATTCAGCTCAGCAAGGTGAGGCGAATGCTGGAGGATCGCGGGCTCGACGTCGTGGTCGACGACGAAGCGAAGCAGCGCCTGGTGGAACTCGGGTACGAGCCAGCGCTCGGTGCGCGGCCGCTCAAGCGGGCGATCGTACGTGAGGTTCAGGATCCACTCGCGGAGTCAATCCTCGGTAAACGCGTGAGTCCGGGGACGCGCCTACGGGTTCGGTGGTTGGATGACGAGTTCGCCATCACCAGTGAATCCATGTGAGAACTCCGGGCGGCGCAGTCCTCGTCGGGTCTCGGGCGGGCCGAGCGGGCGTCCACTAAGTTGCAGTTGCTACGTCGCGTCATGCAAATGAGTGCAGTGCCTCGGACTGCCCGTCCGCTGGCGTTCTGCGACCGCCGGCGTGCGGGCGTGTGGTTTCCAGGGCGTTCCAGGTCCTACACATCCGGTGTGTCGGGACGGCCGGCCCGTTGACGAAACCTGCGAAAATAAAGGACACTCCTACCTGGAGGCTTGTCATTATGAAGAGCGAGAAAGTCAGCCGCCGGGAAGCTGCACGGACGTTGGGATTGGGTGCGGCGGCCTCGGCCGTGCTGGTGAGTGGTGTCGGAAGTGCAGCCCCTGCAGAGCAGAGGGGCGTTTCCGCAGGGGCGTCGCACGAGCAAGCAGCGTGCCCGGAGGAGGGTTCCAAGGCTGTTTCCGCGGAGACACAGGCGGCTTTCGAGCTGGTCTCGCCGCTGGTCGCCGGAAGTCAGCTCGGGGCGTGGAAGGTGCTGGCCGTCTTGCCGTTGCGTGAGGGCGCGATCAGCCTCGTGATGGCCCACGGAAACGACGAGCGGTTCCAGCTCGATGTGGTCGCGCGTGGCAGTCAGCGCGCTCCCGGCGAGACCGACTTCTTTCAGGTGATGGTGGTCAATCGCGGCAATGGATCGACCTCGACGAGCGAGGCCGAGGGGCTCGCGGCGATGGCTCTCGCGGACGTGATTCGAACGAATGAACACTCCGTCGACCGCGCTGGCTTTCTGTCATTGGAGTTGCGCACGACACGGGCACGGGACCACCTCCACGAAGTCACCGAGAGCTAGCCGGTGCGCCGGGTCCAGCTTGCGGCGATCTGCAACAACCGCTGCGTGTTCTGCGCGCAGAACGCGGCTTTCCATGAGGAAACCGCGGCTGTTGAGGATTCCGTGCTGGAGCAGATCTCAGAGTCGCCCTTGATGCTGGTTGGGGGAGAGCCCACGCTGGTGAGCAACCTGGAGCATCAGATCACTGCGCTCCATGCGCGCGGCATCGAGGTCCACGTTCAGACCAACGCGCGGCGCCTCGCGCGGGACCCCGCTCTGGCACCGAGGCTGGCGGCGGCGGGGCTGCGCGGCGCGGAGGTCGCGCTGCACGGCCCTACCGCAGCCGTCCACGACTACCACACGCAAGCGCCAGGGAGCTTTCGCGAGACCGTGATCGGGGTGCGCTCGCTGGTGGGCGCGCGGATCGAGGTCGTGCTGACGACCTTGGTGACCCGCTCCAACTTTCGACATCTGTCCGAGTGGGTACGTCTGGCGTCTGCCCTGGGCGTGGCGCGGGCCGAGATGCGCTCCGTGCTCCCGGTGGGGCGCGCCGCAGTCCGTCCTCGGCTGGAGCCGCCTCATGAGCTCGCGATGCCCCACGTCCGTGCGGCGCAGGATCATGCCCGGCGTGTCGGGTTGAAGTGCGACGCGCGTCCGGCGGCCATCGAGGATTTCGTCGCGACTGGCGCAGAAAGCGCCCGCCAGGTAATATCCATAGAGAAATTGAAGAGCGCGACCGCGCTCGCTGATACTTCCAACCACCGCCCAGCGGCTCCCAGGACGGGGGAATGGTCACCTGCGTAAGGTTCAACCAAGTCCAGAGGTAAACCACATGGCCCGCAGACTCAGCACTACTTGTCGTTTGTTCGTCGGAACTGTCTTGCTCTCCAGCGTCGCCGGACTGGTGGGATGTGCCTCGGGTGGTGAGGCAGAGACGACCACCGCCAACGGCGGCAACGGTGGGGACGGAGGTATCGGCGGCGTCGGGGGAGCGAGCGGAGGCTCCGCTGGTTCGTCGACCGCGGGTTCCAGTTCCGGTGGTAGCGGCGTGGGTGGATTCGCCGGCATGGGCGGGGCGACCGCTGGGGGTAGCGCTGGCATGGGTGGTGTCGGGGGCTCCGGCACCGCGGGCGTTGGTGGAGCGATTGGTGGCAGCGGCGGCACCACTGGGGGTAGTGGCGGCGTCGGTGGGACGGGCACGGGAGGGGCTGGCGGGACCAGCGCCGCCCAGGAGGTCTGCGACGGGCTCGACAACAACGGCAACAACCAGATCGACGAGGGTGACCCCGGCGGTGGAGGCCCGTGCACCGTGGCGGGGGAGCAGGGAGAGTGTGCGAAGGGGACGCTGCATTGCGTGTCTGCGCAGCTCCGCTGCCAGCCCGACAATGTCCCTTCTCAGGAGCTGTGCGACGACCTGGACAACGACTGCGACGGCAACGTGGACGAGAACAATCCCGAAGGTGCGCAGGCGTGCAACACCGGGCTAGACGGGATCTGTGCGCTGGGTGAAACGCGCTGTGATACGTCGGCTTCGCCGCACCGTGTGGTGTGTGATCCCAACGTTACCCCGGGGACACGCACCGAGAGCTGCAACAATCTCGACGACAACTGCGACGGCACGGCTGACGAGGGAAATCCGGGCGGAAATATGTCATGCATGGTCGCCTCCCTCAAGGGGCCCTGCGCGGCTGGAATCACCGACTGCGCGGGGGGACAGCTGAGCTGCGTGCAGCAGGTGTTCCCCAGCTCCGAGCTGTGTGACGGAGTCGACAATGATTGTGACGGTGCTCTCGACAACCCCCCGAGTGGTCAGCAGCTACCTGGCGTCGGGGATGTGTGCAGTGTCACGGGCGCGAAGGGGCAGTGTGCGATCGGGACCCAGGCCTGCGCGGGAGGGGGCTTCCAATGCAACCCGAGCTACTCCTCCCGAGACGAGCGCTGCGACGCCAAGGACGATGACTGCGACGGATCCACTGACGAGGACAGCGCGCTCAACATGTGCACCCGCAACTGCTGGGATCTCGGTCTGCTCACGACGGGGCAGCCGATCCCCAACGTCACCTCGGTAACGCTGGCGTGCAATGCAGGGGCTTGTGAGCTGAACCAGGCCTCCTGTCCGCCAGGTCAGAAGGACGCCAACGGCAACATCTGCGACGGCTGCGAGGCTCAGGCGTGCCCAACCACCGCCAACGCGACGTGTGGATCACCCCAGCAGCTGACCGGAACGGTGAACGGCCAGATCGTGAACCTGAACGGAACCGCGTACTTCTACGTCAGCTTGAACAAGCCGAACCCGCTGTCGAATCAGAGCTGGAATCCAACCATCACCCTGTCCGCAGCCTCCAAGGCCAACGGCTACCAGATGGATATCCTGTCGAACTGCTCGACGGCGGTGACGTGCCCCGTCCCCAACGGCAATGGTACCTCGAGGAACGGCATCAACGTCACCCAGTGGTCGATGGACTACGCCTCCATTCGCAACCCGAACTGCACCTTGTTCAACACCAAGAACGAGACCCAGGGTCACTGCTCCGACAAGTCGACGCCGCCAGGCACCATCATCGTCCGACTGACCCGTACCTCGATCCCGGGAGGCGGGTCGAACCCGGAGTGCAATCAGTTCAGCCTGAGCTTTACGCAGTGAGGTGGGATCGCACCCTTGACTCCGGAATGGGTTAGGGAAACAACGCGGAGTACATGTCCGACCTCGATGTGAAGCAAGCGGATGGTGCAGTCACCATCACGTTCGACGAAGGCCTCTACCCCAAGGACGCGATCTATGGCGCGGCCTATATCTTCATCGATCGTTGCTACGTGAAGCTGGATCGCGACGGGGGAAAGATCTCGGTCCGCCTGAAGCTCAAGCCCAGCGTCGAACGTGAGGTCGACGCGTTGGTGGGTGAGTTCGAGAACGAGATCCTTGGTCAGGCCTGGCGTCGCATGATCACGGACGAGAACCGTGAGCTCATCCAGCAGGTGACGAATCAGGCCGTGGCAGGAGCGGCCGGTCCCCCAGGGCTCGATGACTTGCTCGACATGAACATCGACGACGACACCGCCTTCGAGGACCCGCTGGGCATCGCCATGAGCTGGGAAGACAAGTACAAGAAGGTCAGCAAGGCGGAGCCCTTCGACGAACGCGGCGACCCGAAGGGCGAAGGCGAAGGCGAAGAGAACCCGGAGCCCAAGGAGGGCGCATGATCGAGCTGCGGTTCGACCCGGAGC
The DNA here is from genome assembly GCA_020430865.1 of Myxococcales bacterium. The sequence goes on along the minus strand of JAGQIY010001389.1, from coordinate 6,032 downwards.
TCTACTCCGCGGAGGCCATCGAGGGAGCTCTCGTGCTCTACGGGGACTTCGCGGAGCTCAGCCTCGACAAGCAGGTCGACGCTTACGTCGTGCGCCTGGCGAGCCGAGGAGAGCACCCCGAGCAGGTCCTCGCCGATGAGTTCGCCAACTACTGTCTGGGAGCGACCATCGAGACGCGTCCCGACTGAGCGCTGGGTCGGCTCCGAAGCCGTTCCCTGCTACGGTTCACGGGTGAGCGGGCAGCCAGCTCAGCGTGTCGACGGAACAGCACCAGGCCAGACGGGTGACGTGGGGCTGCGCTCGAACTCACTCAATTTCGTGATCGGGCCAGGGGTGCCATGGCCCAGCGACGAGGCCTGCCCGTTGCTCGGCGCCCATCCGGGCTTCGATCGCGCGCGCACGCTGTGGCTCTCGCTGAAAGGACAGATCCGGCTCTGCGAGACCCACACTTCAGACTTCAGTCGCGAAGAGCTGCTCCAGATCAAGGATGGATACGGTCAGCTCTACGTCGACGTCTCCCGCAAGCTCGCTCCAGACGACTTCGCGCGAGACCTGAGGAAGCTACAGGAGCGCCCGGAGTGCCGGCGCTGTCACTTCCGTGCGGAATGTGGTGGGGCGTGGGGCGCGCTCGCGACGGACGTCTTCTCGAGAGACGAGGGACGATTGCTCGAGCTACTGACCGGCCTGCGGGGGCGCGTCCTCGACATCGGATGTGGGGATGGCCCGTACCTCAAGGCCATCGAACCTTCGGTGCTCGAGGGGTGTGTCAGCTATGTTGGGATCGATCCGGACGCTCAACGTCTCGCCGTCTTGAAGCAACGCTATCCCTGGGCGGACTTCCGCGCGCTCGCGGCGGAGATCGGCTTCGACTCGTTGTCGGGTACCTTCGATCACCTGTTGCTCCTGCGCAGCTTCAATCATCTACGAAGTCCGCGCGAAACGTTGGAACGGGCTCTAGCGCGGGTTTCCCCAGGTGGTACGTTGACCCTCGTGGACAACGTCGCATATGGCCTGGTGCGTGAGAGGGAGCTCGCTCGCCGTGCGGAAGCGAGCGCGGCTGAGCACGAGCACTTCCGCAATGCCGACGCACGGCAAGCGCTCGAGTTGCTCCGAGGTCTCCCGCTGGAGTTGGTCGAGGTTCACGAGGTCACCCCCGCGAGCAGCAACCAGTGGCTCATCCATCTCAGAGTCGATCCCACCCGCAGGCTGGAGTTGAATTCATGATCGCCGAACACGACGCAGTACAGCCCGCCACCCTGACATCGGCCGAAGACGAGCTGCAGAAGGTGGAGAGCCATGAAGAGGCTGCACACGAGAAGCGCAACTGGGTGCGGCTCAGCTACGACTGCAACAACAAGTGCACGTTCTGCCTCGACTCGCTGGCGCACGTGGGCACGATGCGCAGCAACATGGATGTGAAGATCCAGATCGTCGAGGGGCGCAAGAAGGGAGCGAGTCGACTGATCCTGAGTGGAGGGGAGCCGACGATGCACCCCAACTTCCTGGAGTTCGTGAAGCTCGGGAAGCGCGCTGGATACCCCAAGGTCCAGACGGTGACGAACGGACGAATGTTCGCCTACCCAGAGTTCTTGGAGCGGGCCGCCGAGAACGGTCTGGACGAGATCACCTTCTCTCTACATGGACACAACGCCAAGCTTCACGATGCCCTGGTGGCGACCCCGGGAGCGTTCGTTCAGGAGACCGCTGGGCTGAAGGCGGCCCTGGCGTCGAGACGCTTCATCGTCAACGTCGACATCGTAATCAACAAGCAGAACGTGAAGCACCTGCCCGAGATGCTCGAGACCTTCATCTCGTGGGGCGTTCAGGAGTTCGACCTGCTTCACATCATTCCTTTCGGAAATGCCTGGGGACCCGCGAAGGAGCACCTCTTCTACGACCTCGAGGGCAACGAAGAGGCCCTCCGCCGCGCTTTCGAGTACTCCAAGAGACCCGACGTTCACATCTGGCTCAACCGGTTCCCCCCGCCGTTCACCGAAGGCTTCGAGGAGCTGATTCAGGACCCATACAAGATGAACGACGAGGTGCGCGGGCGTCGTGAAGAGTTCGATCGCTACCTGAGCATCGGGCGCAAGCTGAGCTGCAGACAACCGGAGCGCTGTCACTACTGCTACCTGAATCAACTCTGCGATGGTCTCGACGATGCCATCGCAGAGCGCCAGCACGAGCGCGTGGATGAACTGCGACTGGTGGCTCCGGCGCCGCTCTCGGGTCAACTTCCGCAGGCAGCAGCGTTGCGGCTGGTCGCTCCCGACGTCAGCGCGGCGCGGGAGCTAGTTCAGGATGCTCATGCGAGCCTCGCAGAGAGCCCTGATTTGTTCCTGGAGCTGGTGGACTATGGCGGTCTTGCCGCTGCGCTGGAGGACGGGAAGTTCGCCGGTCTGGACCTGAGACGCTGCTACGTCGACTCACCCGAGCAAGCGCGAGCTCTGTTCGAGATCGACGCCGCGTTCGAGGTGTGCGTTGCCTTGACTCAGTCCACCAGGGCGTTGATCGACGAGCAACGAGACAACCCGAGGCTCGGGTTGAGCCAGCCGAACTACGGTCGAGTCACCGAGCAACTCAGACAGGACGTCGACCTTCGCGGGACGCTGGATGAGTTGCCGGAAAATATCCCTCTGGAAAATATTCCAGCGTGCATCTCCGGTCGATTGCCACGAGCCGCGTCAAGGCGCCTCGACGCGGCGATGCTTGGGCCGGACGCGCGTGTGGACATGGGCAAGTACACGCAGCGCTATATCGCCGACCGCTACTACACGAAGAGCCGTCGCTGCAAGGACTGTCAGTACGACGCGAGCTGTCGAGGTGTGCACATCAACTTCGTGCGAGCCCATGGCTACAAGCAGCTGGAACCTGTGAAGGCCTGACGTCCCAGCGCACGACTCGTGTCGTCGCTCGCTGCGCCAGCGCGAGAGCTCAGCGCTGCCGGGCGCGCTCGAGAAACTGCTTGGCTGCGGTCTTGTTGCCGGAGTCGGGGCGCGTCGCGTAGCGATAGGGGCGTGGCGCTTGCTTGTCGTACAGGCAGGCGATCTGCGACTCCAGGTTGGCCAGCGCGGCGTCGTCCTTGTCGCTGGCCACTCGCGAGAGACTCCTCGCCAGGGGCTCGCACACCGGAGCTTCGGGTAGCTCGAGTTCCGACGTCGGGCAGCAGTCTCGCTGGATGGTGGCGATCGCTGCGAGCTCGTACCACGACAAGAGGGACCACTCACGCATCCCGGCGCTGATCTGTCCTTGACCGCCAACGACGATCTTTCGGTGCAGCTCCTTCGCGAGCTTTCGCGGGTCGTGCTCCTCGCAGAGGTTGGCGAGCCTGGGCTCGCCAGTCGCGAAGGTTCCCTCGGGGAAATGACTCACGACGCAAGCCGTGGGATCGGTCGCTGCGGCTGGTGCACTCGACACCGCGGGGCTGGGGGTCGGCGGGGCGGCGACTGAAGGCGCTGCAACGCTGGTGGTCGCTGACGGTGCCTGGGTCGGAGCCGGTCTGGGCCTTGCTGGGGTCGTGGGCTCGTTACGCAGGATCAGCAACGCGACGGCCCCGACCGCGACCATCGCAGCGAGCAACAACATCAGCAGTGAACCCCCGGTACGCTTGGCAGCCGGCTTCGCCGCGGCCTTCACCTGCGTCTCGATGTCTGCTTGGGAGACGTTGCCGCTCGGCGGGAGCGTATCCATGCGGCGTCGATAGGCGGCCGCTTCTTCGTTTATGACGATGGTCGGCGGATGCAGGCCAGGCTCCGGAAGCGGAGCAGAGCCCGAGTGCGCAAACTCGTCCGCGTTGGTACCTCCAGGGGCTGCAGGTACCAGCTCGAGCTCTCGCAGGTCTTCTTGCGTGAAGCGACCGGTCTCTTCTTCCGCGTCCGCGAAGCTGTACGGAGCGCGTGCGCTGGGTACCGCCGGCGCGGTCTGCTCCGCCGGGGTGTCTTGAAAGCGAGGGTGTTCCGCGCTGCGAGCGGCGTCGCGGAGCGCTCGTTCCCCTGCTGCGAGCGCAGCGTGGGCCTGGGCGAGGTGTCGAATGTCCGACGGGAGCGCTGGAGCCGTGTGATCGTCCCAGGCGCGAGCTGGCGTGACGACTGGGGGGAGGGGAGTCTGGGGCTCGTCGCCAGCCGGCACCTCGCGAGCCGGCTCCCCAGGGGGATTGACCGCGGGCATCTCCGAGCTCGGGCGGGCGGCCTGGGCCAGCTTCTGGAGGTCCGTGGGGAGCGCTGGCGCGGTCGCCTCGTCCGTGAACGATATCGGCGCGTAGCGCTCGAGTGGCGCGGAGACGGGCTCGAGCGGTGGGTTCTCGAGCGCCTCACGCTGGTTCGGCGCCGGTTGCGGGCTCGGGGACGACCCGGGCGACGTGCCGGCCTGTCGCGGGTGCTCCGATGCGGGTCGCGCCGCAGGCTGGGTTCCGGGGGGAAACGCTGTCTGCCGGGCGACCGGCGGAGGCGGACGGGTCGACACCCGAGGCTCGAGCCCCTCGACGTCGGCGCCCCGACGGATCCAATCGACGAGCGCCTGTTCCAGCTCGGCTGCGGTCTGGCCGCTGCCGTCGAGCTGAAAGCTGGTCTCGAGTATCGCCTGCAGCTGAGCGTCGTCGACGCCTCGTGATGCGATGGGCGCGAAGTCTGCATTCAGGATCGCCTTGGCCAGCGCGTCACGGTTACCACCCCGGAAGGGCTGCGCACGAGCCAGCGCGAGGTAGAGCAGGCCAGTGAGCGCCCAGACGTCGTCTTCGGGGCTTGGCCCTCCCCCCTGGACCCGACCAGGAGAACAGAACGCGCCGCTCGGAGGCGCCATCAAATGGGTGAACACTGGAACGACGCCGTCGCGCACCACGATGACGCTGCGGGGACTGATCGCGCCGAGCACCGCGCCGCGCGCATGAATCTCCTTGAGCGCTCGAGCGAGACGCATCAGCCAGTTCACGGCGCGCGGGATCGGAACGGAGGCGGTCTCCACGCGTTGGTGGAGCGTACGTCCAGACACGTGCTCTGCGACTACCAGTGCCTGAGTGGAGAGGTCGACGCCCCGAGGCAGCTGCTGCGGGTCTGCGTCGTCGAGCACGTGGTGCACCCGCGCGAGGTGTGGGTTCTCCCATCCAACCAGCGGCACCAGGGTTCTCGCGCGGGGAATCGGCAGGCTGCCGACCACGACCTGACGTCCCGACTCCTCGTCTCGCGCGATCCAGGCAACGCTCTTGCCGGATTTGGCGAGCGACTGCTGAAAACGGAAGCGCCCGAGGAGGGGAGATGGGTCGTTCATGCCGAGGGCGAACCCATAGCGAGTGGGTCGAAGGTCAGGACGGCGCGCTGAGCGCGTCCGGGTCAGCGGTTCTGCCGAGCGCAGACGGGACGGCACGGGCGCAACGTTGCCCGCGGGGAGTCAGACTGTGTCGTTGCTCAAGTCACTTTGCCAGACCAAACACCATCTCCAGCGGGTTGTAAACGCTGCGATAACGCCGTCGTCCCGCGCAGATCCCGCGTTCTCCCAGGCTCGAGCCCGGCACGGCGCGTTTTTGCTGCGCGCTTGGCTTGCTCTGTCCAAACCCGCGGTAGCCCGAGCGACGCTTCACGTGTCGCGGCTGCTTGAGGGGCGAGTCCTCAAGCGCCAGACTGAACCCAAGGCTTGCGCTGCCTGCTCGGTGTTGGGCTTGCACGGGGGCCTGCCGGCGGCTACACGGAGGCCGCGTCTGGTTTTCCACCTCTCCCGCTGCTCCGTGCAGCACCAGCCGCAGCTGAACGAGAGTTTAGCTACGGAAGTGGGCACCTGGACCACTCACAACGTTCGTTGACGCCACTGGCGTCAGATTGCGGATCGCCGCGAGCAACCCTCACTGCACGTATCCGCTCGGAGGAAGTCACATGGAGCATCTTGGCCCGGTCCGTAGCGAGTACGGCCTCGAGAACCACGGCATCGTCAACGCGAAGCGTGTGTACTGGAACCTCTCTCGGAGCGTGTTGCTCGAAGAGGCCGTGCGGCGCGGCGAAGGACACGTCAGCGCTGCAGGCGCCATCGTAGTCAACACCGGCAAG
>JAGQIY010001388.1 GCA_020430865.1 Myxococcales bacterium | reverse complement strand
CGTTCTGCGTTGGCCTCGGGGTTCAGCGCCTCGGCCAGGCGACGCCGCACCTCGCCGGCGTCTACGGGACGCTTGTGTGCCTTCTTGGCCAGGAGCTGAAGGCGCAGGCGTTCGAGCAAAGGCGGCACCGCCTCCGCGCCCTCGGGGCGTTCGAGCGGCGGAGGCTCCGCGAACATCTGCTTGGAGATCACGTCTATCGGCGTCGCCCCGTCGAAGGGCGGATCGCCCTGGAGCAGCGTGGTGAGCAGACAGCCGAACGCATACAGGTCCGTCGAAGGCCCCACGGCGAGGGAGCGACACTGCTCGGGACTCATGTAGGTCGGCGTCCCGGCAACCGCGTCGCGCTGGGTCAGGGTTGGCCCGCTGTCGCGAGGATCTTCCACGTGCGCGAGACCGAAGTCGCTCACCTTGGCGATCCACTCGGCGTCCACGCCGCTCCCCAGTCGGCACAGCATCACGTTCTCTGGCTTCAGATCCCGATGCACGATGCCGCGCTCGTGAGCGGCAGCGAGCGCGCTCAGGATCTGATCGCAGATGCGTCCCACTTGCTCGAGGCTCGGCAGGCTCGGTAGCTCCTCGAGCCAGCCGTCCAGGTCCCGTCCCTCCACGAACTCCATCACGATGAACGGAGTGTCACCGTCCTCACCGTAGTCGAGCACCCGGACGACGTTCGGGTGCGCCAGGAGCGAGGCCGCGCGCGCCTCGCGAGCGAAGCGCCGACGATACACGCTGTCCCCCGCGACGCTCCGGCGCATCACCTTGACCGCGATCGGGATGCCCAGCGCCTCGTGCACACCGCGATAGACTTGCCCCATCGCGCCCTGCCCGAGAATGCCGGTCAGCGTGTACTTTTCCGCAAGGCAACGGCCAAGCAAGGGATCCGAGCGATCGACGCCGCGCACCGAACCTGGCCCCTCGTTGGGTGACCGCTGGGTCGGAACGCGCGAGATGCGCGGGCGCAGCGCCTCGGGGGGCGCGCTGGAGAACGCGCCGAAGAGCCCGGAGTCCGCCTCGCTCGGCGGCTCAGAGGGGGAAGCGCCAGCCTGCGCGGGGACCGGCTGAGAGTAGACCGTCGCGTCGTGGGCGAGCTCGGAGTCGCTGCGCGGAGGCGCGCCTTCAGCCAGGCGTACGGTTTGCTCCGGAGGATCCGACTTAGAAGCCACGGAAACCGACTCCGAGCTGCGCCAGCAGCGGGTTGTCGAGATCGTCCCACCCGGAAGCCCGGAGCCCCAGTGTTCCGAACACCCGACCTCCGTCGCTCGGCTGCTCACCGAGCTCGACACCTGCGCCGATGCCGCCCCGGGGTGCGAGGCCGCCCGGTACGAGCTCGTCGTCACCAACGAGCAGATGCACGTCGAGCAACGCGTAAGCGCGCAGCCAGGCGTTCAGGCCATAGTCTCCTCCGAGCATCAGGAAGCCCGACCCATCACCGTGGGGCGCGCCATCCGCCAATGCGGCGCGTCCTCCCAGGTTCACCAGCCACGACCAGCGTCTCTGCTCGCGCCCGAGCGCGAAGCCGAACTCCGCGACGCTGGCGTCGCCGTCTCGCGTCGGCAAGCCGTACCGTGCAGCAACACCGAAGGAACCGCGCCCGGCGAAGGCCTGCCAGAGCTCGACGCTTGCGCCGACCCAGGCCAGCGTATCCACCGGCTGATCGCTGCTGGTGAGGCCGTTGCTCGGCACCAACGCGTCGAAGCCAATTTGCGGCAAGCCTCCGCGCCCGGTGCTGCCTTCCACCCGCGCAGCCACCTGAGCGACGTCGTTGCGCGCAGCGCCAGCGAACACCTCCGCCGAGCTCGTGCGCTGAGCCGACCACAGCCGCGTGCTCACCGCGGGGTGCAAGCCGCTCGCACTGAAGCTGGGCCCGATCACCGGCTCACGCAGCCGCAGGGGCGGCGCTTCGCCCTCTCGCGGCGCGTCCCAGGTGGCGTCTCCGAGGGGTCTGCCCTGGGCGTCGACGACGGAAACGACCACATGATCGGCCTCGATCAACGGTAACTTGGCGGCGAAGCGCTCGACGCCGGCAGTGCTGGGGGTGAGGAGCGGCGCGAGCGCGACGCCTGCGCCATCGACCGTCACCGGTTCTCCCTCCAGCAGAGCCTTGCGGACGCGCACCTGCGGCTTCATTCGACTCTTCACGGAGTCGGCGTCGATACCTGGAAAGGCCGACTCCACCCGCAGCGCGCCGTCTTCATCACGAGTGATCTGCAGCTCGGCTCTGGGCTCGACGTAGACGACTTCGAACGTCTGCTCACGGCTCTCCCCTCGCCCCCTGAAGCTGAGGCGACGCGGGGTGACTAGCCCGAAGTCGATGACCTTCGGAGCGGGACCGAAGGCGCCTTCGTCGACGCGCACCTCGAGACTCTTCGGCACCCCGAGACCAAGCTGCTGGTAGCGGTGCACCTCGAGGCGCTTGCCGAGTTGCTCCGGCATCGAGCCGCTCCCCGCGACCTCGACGATGCTGACCTCGCGCTTCACGCTGGCTATACCCAGGAAGTCGTCCCCGTCGATGGCGCGCACACGCAGGAAGTAACGACCCACTGGCATTTTTTCCGCACGAAAATTCTTGATGTCGGCAGCGACCTCTTCACGCACCACCAGGTCCTCGAAGCGTGAATCCGTCGCCAGCTCCACGCGGTATTTCACGGCGCCGGGGATCGAACTCCAGGCGCCGCGGATCACGCCTCCATCCGACGCGCCGCGCCTCACCATCACGATCATCGGCGATGTCCCCGCGTCCCACGCCGGGGGAGGAGGCAGAGGCTGGGGAGCGCTCGGCGGCTTCTGGTCGACGAAGGCAGAGCCGTGGTTCTTCGGCACCTCGACCTGTTTGCCCCCTGAGCGCACGTTCGCCTTGCCGTCGAACACGCTGACGGTCGTGCGCTTCTTTTCCGCGTTCTTGCGCAAGACGGTGTCGCGGCTCTCGGCGGCGACCTTGGCGCCTCCGGAGACGCCGATCTCCGCACGTTTCCCTGCGATAGCAGCGAGACCGGCCTGGAGCTCCCCCGAGTCGAGCTCGGCGATGACCTGCTTCTGGCGCGCAATCTGGCTCTGACGAGCGGTGCCGTAGATCACGACCAGGGTCTTTTCCGAGAGGAAGATGCGCGTGCGGTCGACGAAGCGGATGTCGGCTCGCGCCTCCTCTCGGGTGTTGACGCTGTAGCGCTCGTGCAGCGGCATGCCGGGCTCCGCGGACTGCCAGCCGCCGCCTGGAGGCTTGGCCCGCACCTCGGGCTTCATCGAGCGCACCTCCGCTGTCGCGAGGCTCGTGACCTCTGCGGGGACCACGAGCGTGAGCCCGGGCTGCAGCACCAGGCTGCCGCCGCGACAGTCGACGGAGGAGTAGCGCTCGACCAGATACGCGTAGCGAGAGCTTCCGTAGAGCGCGAGGGAGATGTCACCGCAGGTCTCTTCCTCGCCCACCGTCCACTGGATGACTCGCTCGGCGTAGCCCGGCGTCTTGGGTTTGGCATGGGCAGTGCCTACACAGCCGAGGACGCAGCCCAACAACGCCAGGGGCCACTTCTTAATCGTCGCCCGCCGCACTAAGGTGCGCGCCGGAGCGCACTGCCAGCAGCGACACGCGGGCAACTCTTGCTTGAAGCGAAGGTTCATGAACACCGGTAGTCTTAGTCGGATAGTGTACGTCAAAGGAAGTCGCCCTGGCTGGTTGCTGGTCTTTGCGCTGACGACGCTCGCGCTGTCCAGCTGGAGCGAGGACGTTCAGGCGCAAGACTTCGCGCTGGATCGCTTCGAGCCGGCTCCCGTCGGGCAGACCGGATTTGCAAGCGTCGAGCCACAGGTGGTCGGCGTGCTGCGTCCCAGCTTTGGATTGACGCTGTCGTACGCGCGGCGGCCGCTGGAGCTGGTGAGTCGTGATGAGACAGTGGGACTGGTGGTCGATCATCAGCTCCAGCTCCATCTTGGCGCTGCGCTGTCGCTCTTCGATCGCGTAGAAGTCGACGTCGACGCCCCAGCGACCCTGAGTCAAGGAGGCGAGGATCCGACGCTCGGAGCACAAGCGCTCTCCTCTCCCGAGGGAGCCAGCTTCAACGACGTGCGCCTCGGCGCGAAGGTCGCGCTGTTCTCCGACCCGAAGAGTCCGTTCGCCGCCGCGCTCGGGCTGCGTGCGTGGCTGCCCTCGGGCAATCAGGATGCCTTCGCAGGCAGCGGCGAGCTGCGCTACGAGCCCTACGTCAGCGTCGGCGCGCGCCACGAGCGCATTCGTTGGGCGCTGAATGTCGGTCGCAGACGACAGCCCGAGGGCTCCGGACTACAGCAAGCGACGGGTAGCGAGTTCACCGCGCGCGCTGGCGCGTGGTGGGTCGCCGAGCGCTGGTCCGCCGGACCCGAGCTGTTGTTCGCGACCTCGGCAAACGGTCGAACCGACGCCTTCTCGTCGAGCGGGACCGCGATGGAAGCTCTGATCGGCGGTCATTTCAGCGTGATCGAGGATCTGGACGTCGGCGCGGCGCTTGGCCCTGGGCTCACTCGTGGAGTCGGAACGCCCAAGTACCGCGCCTTGCTCAGCCTGAGCTTCTCGCCAGGGCGCGCAGCGGCGGAAGAGGCCTGGAAGCGTCGTGGTGAAGAGCCCGCGACGAGCGCTGGCGGCGCGCATATCCCCGAGGAACCTGGCGAGGACGAAGCAGCCAGAGACCGCGATCTCGACGGCCTGGTGGACGGCGAGGACGCCTGCCCCGATGTCCCAGGAGAACGCGAGCCCAAGGGAGCCAAGCCGGGCTGCCCGCCGGATCGAGATCTCGATACCATCATCGATGGCGACGACGCGTGTCCCGATCAGGCTGGCGTGAGCAGCCTGGATCCGCAGAAGCACGGCTGCCCGTCGGACAAGGATGGTGACGGCTTCATCGACTCGCTGGATGGCTGCCCCGAGGAGGCGGGGCCAGACAACGCGGATCCGAAGCTACGCGGGTGTCCCCCTTCAGTGAGACTCGAGGGCAAGCAGATCGTGATCCTGGACCAGGTGCGCTTCCAGACCGGCAGCCATGTGATCCTCGCGGAAAGTAACGACCTATTGAGTCAGGTGGCAGCGGTGCTCAACGGACACCCCGAGATCACCCGCGTGGCCATCGACGGCCACACGGACAACGTGGGTCAGCTGAAGAAGAACCTCGCGCTTTCCCGGCGCCGTGCGGCCAGCGTCCTGCGCTGGCTCGTCGACCATGGCGTCGACGAGCGGCGACTCGAGGCGCGAGGCTTCGGTCCGCGGCGCCCCATCGCGCCGAACACCACCCCCGAAGGCCGGGCCAAGAACCGCCGCGTGGAGTTCCAGATCCTCAAGCGCAGCCCCAGCGGCGAGAGCGACTGGAAGGATGGTGACATCGACGCGGGTGAGCCTGCTGCCGCGCCGGCCGCCCCCAAGGCCAAGAAGTGACCTCGCGCATGGCACCAGAACCCGCGTCTCCGCGCGGGATCTCCCTGCGCATCAAGCTCGCACTGGTGCTCGCACTGGTCGCGCTCGTCCCCGCCACGCTGGCGAGTCAACTCCTGCTCAGCGTCAACCGCGACGCCGTTCAGAACAGCGAGCGACAGCTCCAGAGCTCCGTCGTCGCGGAGGTCACTGGGCTGACGACTCGAAGTCTGGAGCGCGGAGAGCGCGACCTGGTCACGATCGCAGGCGTCGTCTCCAAGACCGCCGCCAACCCGGAGCTCCTGGAGAGCAGCCTGCGACCGGTGCTGGAAAACAGCCGGGACCTGGCGGGGGTGAGGCTCGAAGTGCCGAGCGCGAAGGTGAGTCACGTGCTCTCGAGAGTGAAAGGCTCCAAGGCACAGCCCCCGGAGTCCACGCCTGAGCTACGCAAGCAAGCAGATGAACACGGCACGGCTTTCCGTATAGAAAATGGCCAGGCGATCATGGTGGCCCGGGTGCCCAAGGCGGTAGACGACGGCGCTGACGCCTACGTCTCTGCCCGCATCGATCTGACACCGCTGCGCGAGCAACTCGTGACCCTGGCGGAGATGCGCTTCGAGGGTCAAGGCACCCACATCATGATCGTGGATCGGGATCGCCATCTGATCGCCGCCCAGGGTGTCGAGCTCGCCGAAGGCTCTGATGTCTCCCTGCTGCCGGTCTGGGCGCCGCTGTCCCAGCACCGCTCCGGGGTCGCGCGGATCGGCATCGTGGAGGAGTTCGACGCCGATGGGGAGAGCTGGGTCGGCGGCCTGGAGACGGTGCCTGACCTTGGCTGGACCGTCGCCCTGTGGCGGCCTCAAGCCGAGGCCTACGTCAGCCTGACGCGGATGCGAGACCGGGGTCTGCTGGTGGCAGGAATCAGCGCGGCCCTCGCGCTGATCCTCGGGCTGGTCGGGGGGAGCGCGCTGGCGCGCCCCATCCGTGGACTGGTCGACGTCACCCGGCGCATCGCTCGGCGCGCCTGGTCCGAGCTCGAGCCACCGCATCCTCGCGGAGACGCGCTGGGGCAACTCCAGAGCCGGATCCACGGGGGGGCGGGCGGGGTGAGGGCCAGCGAAGAGCAGATCGCCGAGGACGCCCGGCTCCGGGGAGACCTGGGCCGCTTCCTCTCGGGGGAGCTGGTGGAGGCCATCGTCAAGGGCGAGCATTCACTGGCGCTCGGCGGAGAGCGACGACAGGTCAGCGTCGTCTTCGCCGACGTCGTGGCGTTCACGCCGCTCGCCGAGAGCCGCCCCGCGGAAGAAGTCGTCGCGCTGCTCAACGAGCTGTTCAGCGTGCTGACCGAGATCGTCTTCCGTCACCATGGCACCGTCGACAAGTTCATCGGTGACTGCATCATGGCCGTCTGGGGTGCGCCCGTTGCCCAGCCAGACCACGCCGATCGCGCGCTGGCTGCTGCCGAGGACATGCTGCATTTCCTGGAGACGGCCAACCAGGGCTGGCGCGAGACGTACGGTGTCGAGGTGCGCCTGGGCGTCGGCGTGAACTCCGGCGAGGCCATCGTTGGCAACATCGGCAGCGACAAGCGCATGGAGTACACCGTCGTCGGCGACGTCGTGAACGTCGCCGCCCGCCTCGAGTCCATCGCGAAGCCGAACCAGATCCTGGTGGCTCAGGCCTGCGCCGAGCAGAGCAGCGCGCCAGAGCTCTTGCGCGACCTCGGGCACCACGACCTGATGGGGCGTCATCAAGCCGTGCAGGTCTTCGAGCTGGTATGGGAGTGACCCGGGGACACGACGCTAGGCGAAGGCGCGACCATCGAGGATGGCGGAGATGCGCCAGTGCCCTTCGCGAATGCCCAAGGCGACGATGCTACCCGGGGCAATGCCGCGCGGCAACGTAGCCTCGCTAGGGATGCGTCGACGGCCGGGCGCCACCGCGCACAGTCCGCAAGCGATCAGCTCCAGCTCGAGCGCGCAGGTGACCACCAGCTGCGGCTCCGTGGCGTGCGCTAGCTCCTGAGTCAGCCGCATCAGGGTCTCGGGCCCGTCGCTGTCGTGGATCTCCAGGCGCTCATCGACTCGGATGGGCACCGGTGCGTTGCGTAACGTGTGACTGACGATCAGCGCTGTCTGGCGGGCCCTCGGTAGAGGACTCGTGACGATGCCTCCGAACTGGTCCCCCAGGCGCTTCTGGAGACTCGCTGCGCCCCGCGCCACCTGGACGCGACCGTCGGGAGTGAGGTTTCGCTGTCCCCCGTTCTCCGACTGCCCGTGGACCATCAGCACCAGCCGCGGCGCCTCGATCTGACGCAGGTCTCGCAGCGTTTCTGGTTGAGCTATCCGCACCATCGCTCGGCGACTGAGCAAGCAACGTGCCCGACGGGTTCAGGGGGTGAGAGCCGCTTCGAGACCGACCGCGCCGCGCCCGTGGTCATCCCATCCGGAACGAAAACCGCAAGAAGCTTCGAGAATGCCCCCCTCGGGCGAGCCCCTGGCTCCAGGCGACGCCGAAGGGCCCGCAGGGCGCAGCCAGCGACAGCCGTCGCCTGTAGGCAACACCCGCAGAGCAGCGTGATATATGCGTTGGGTGACCATCCACACCACTTCTCCCCTGGAGCGGGCCGATCGCGTCGAGATCGAGACCCTCGCCGTCGAGGTGATCGACGGCGCCGACGTCGGCTTGAAGGTGGAGGCCGACTCCGAGGAGCTGACGATCGGGACCGCAGCCAACAACGACCTCGAGCTCAGCGACCCAACGGTCTCCGGATACCACCTCGAGCTCACGCGGCGGGAAGACGGGATCCACCTCAGCGACCTCGGCTCGACCAACGGGACCTTCGTCGGCAACATCCGCATCCGCAACGGAATCATTCCGCCGGGAACCACTATCCAGCTGGGGCGCAGCAGCATCCGCGTCTTCGACGGCACCAGCACGCTAGTGGAGGTCCACGGCCAAAACCACCTCGGTGACCTGTTCGGGCAGAACGCCGCCATGCGCCGGGTGATGGCCAAGGTGCAGCGCGTGGCGCGAGCCAACGTTCCCGTCTTGGTGATCGGGGAGTCAGGCACCGGAAAGGAGCTCGTTGCCCGTGCGCTGCATGACGAGAGCGAGCGCAGCGATGGTCCCTTCGTCACCGTCGACTGCGGCGCGCTGGCCCCGAACCTCGTGGCGAGCGAGCTCTTTGGCCACGAGCGTGGCGCCTTCACGGGTGCCGACCGCCAGCATATCGGCGCCTTCGAGCGCGCGAACGGCGGCACGCTGTTCCTGGACGAGATCGGCGAGCTACCGCTGGACCTCCAGCCGCAGCTCCTGGGCGCGCTGGAGCGGCGACGCTTTCATCGCGTCGGCGGGCGCCAGGAGGTGAGCGTCGACGTGCGCGTCGTGTGCGCCACCAACCGCGACCTACGAGAAGAGGTGAACGCCGGAAGTTTCCGCATGGATTTATACTATCGTGTCGGCGTCGTGGTGCTCCGGCTCCCTCCGCTGCGCGAGCGCCTGGACGACCTCGGGCTCTTGATCCAGCACTTTCTCCGCGAGGCAGGCCACCAAGGCACCCTGGAAGACGTCGCGCCCGAGCCGGTGCTCGGCGAACTCAAGCGCCACACCTGGCCAGGCAACGTGCGCGAACTGCGCAACTGGGTCGAGGCGACCCTGGCCATGGGCGAAGCGCCGGAGCTGTTCCGGGGCGAGGACGCGAAGGCCGCTCCGGCGAGCTTCGCTCACGTGCTGACGCTGCCTTACAAGGAAGCCCGCGGCGTCGTGCTGCAAGACTTCGAAGCTCAGTACGTGAACGCGCTCTTCGAGCGCTCCGGCGGCAATGTGACGCATGCGGCTCGGGATGCGCGGATGGATCGCTCCTACCTGATCAAGCTGCTCCAGCGTCACGGCATCAAGTAGCCTTCAGACAGGGCTCAGGGTGCGCTCAAGCGAGCTGAGAGACCCTCGGGTAGTGATCTCCAGGTCACCACGAGGAGGCTCTCATGATGCAACCCCCGAACATCGATTACGGCACCTTTCCTTGTCCCAGCTGCGGCGCGGCCCAGCCGGGCAGCATTCCCGCTGGCACTCCCTTTCCGTGCTGGCAGTGCAAGCATCAGCTCGTCGCGCCAGCAGGCAGCGGGCCCAGCGCGGCGCAGGCCGCAGAATACATGAACTGGGCGCTCCAGCACGGCAACACCGCCGCTGCTCAGGCTGCTGCGCAAGCGCCCGATCGGGACCCAGCGCGGGCGAACTTCAGCAACACGTCGGAGCAGGTATTGATCCGCACGGCACAGGGTCGCTACCTGGTGATGGGCTCCCACGTGGACGCGTCCGGTGGGTGGTGTATCCGTGCACAGGACGTCGCGAGTGGCGACATCGCGTGGGAGACGCCCCGCGAGTACTACTTCCAGAGCTGCCCAGGTCTACGCCACATGGGGGAGCGCGCTGGGGTGCTGTTCTTGGCGTTTGGCGGCAGCCTCACTGCCTGGGACGCGGACACCGGCCGCAAGTATTGGACCACTCGCCTTGACCGCGAGGTGTACACGCGCAGCGACGTGAATCAGGGAGATAGTTTGGATCTGTGGGTGCTGAGCGGCGGCACCGTGGTTCTACGCACGGAGGGCGTGGAGGAGGCCATCGGGCTGAGCCTACAGAACGGACAGGTCCTGTGGCGCCGCCCTTGCGAGT
>JAGQIY010001387.1 GCA_020430865.1 Myxococcales bacterium | reverse complement strand
GTCCAGCGCCGGGCCTCGAGGCGGGCAGCAGCGTTCGTGAAGGCGCGCTGCTCGGCTTCGTTGGGGACTCGGGGAGCCCCGGAGACGTGCACCTGCACCTGGAGATCCGTCGCGTGCGTGCCAAGGTCGACATCTCACGGCTGCTTGGATCGGCGATCGCCCGGAGCTCCAACAGCGTGGTCTGCGATCCGCGCAACGTGCTGCCGCTGAAGACCCAGTAGTCGCGGCGCACCTCTCACCCCCAGATCCCGGGGCTGAACCCGTCTCCGCGCGGCAGAGAGGGTCAAGGACACTCAAGGCACCAGCTTGTAGCCGTAACCGTAGACGGTGAGGATGTGCTCGGGTTGATTGGGTGTCGCCTCGAGCTTCTTGCGCAGCTTGACCACGAAGTTGTCGATGCTGCGATTCGTGGGGTTGGCCTCGACGCCCCAGATGCGCTCCAGGATCTCCTCGCGCTTCACCGGCTGCCCCTGCCGCTCGTAGAGCAGCTTCAGCAGCTCCACCTCGTAGAAAGACAGCTTCTCCGAGCTGCCGTCCTTCTCCAGAAGGTGCGCCGAGACGTGCACCGTCGCGCCCCCCACCTGAAAGCTGTGCAGCTCCGACGGGCGATTCAGGCGTCGAAACAACGCGCGGATCCGCGCGACGAGCTCCCCGACGCTGAACGGCTTCGTCACGTAGTCGTCCGCGCCGGAGTCCAGCCCGCGGATCTTGTCGGCCTCCTGGGAGCGGGCGGTGAGCATCACGATCGGCACCGCCGGATCGCCCCGCCGGATGGTCTCGCAGACCTGGTAGCCGTTCATGTCCGGCAGCATCAGGTCGAGCAGGATGCAGTCCGGGCGCTCGCTCTTCGCCGCGTCGACGCCGCTGCGACCGTTGTTGCGGCTCACCACGTCGAAGCCCTCGAAGCGCAGTGCATCCTCGAGCCCGAGCACGATGTGTGGCTCGTCTTCGATGATCAGGATCTTGCGCTTACCCGCACCCACCGTCCGCACGCTTTATCACTGTTCCGACTGGCCCGAAACGCCGTCCGGGGCGTGATGCAGCCATGCGAGCGCGCACCCCGAAATGAACCGAGGCGGCGTGCCTAGCGACACACCGCCCCGTTCACGCCATCGCTCCTGCGATGGTCTTCAGTACCGCATCACTTGAGCGCCGTGACGGCG
The DNA here is from genome assembly GCA_020430865.1 of Myxococcales bacterium. The sequence goes on along the minus strand of JAGQIY010001387.1, from coordinate 552 downwards.
GTGTCTTCCAGTGACGCGCCCTTGCACGCGATGAAGGTCGTCGCGCCCTTCGCAGGGGTCTCGGCCTCCTCGCCGAAGAAGCGCAGCACCTGACGCGACGACTGCGGACAGCCCGCCACCAGCTCCGGGTTGCCCTGAGCGTCGTCGACGTAGCACCAGCCCGTGACCTTGGGCGCCGGCTCGTTCAGGCAAGCCGTCAGGCCATCGCCGGTGAGCTGCAGGATCTCGCAGTAGGTGTAGTCGTCGCAGTTGCGCTCCGTCTCACCACCGCAGACTCCAGTGCGGGTCAGCTCCTGCTTGACGGCCTTGGTCACCAGGTCCTCGGCATCGGCGCGCCCCGCGCGTCCACAGCCACCCAGCGAGGTCTGCTCCGGCGGCACGGCCTCGATGATCTTGCAAGGCACCTGCTGGCTCTCGTCGGGCGACAGCTTACGCGGCAAGCACTTCTCGTTCAGCGCCTCCTTCAGACGATCGATGATCGCGGACACCGCGGGACGGTAGCCGAAGTCCACCGCTCCAGCCTCGAGCGTCTTGGGGCAGATGGAGGCGATG
>JAGQIY010001386.1 GCA_020430865.1 Myxococcales bacterium | reverse complement strand
GGGTGCCGCCGCAGAGTTCCATGCTCCAACCATCGAGCTTGTGCGGCTGGCCGCCGATCTGCACGACGCGGACGAGGTCGCCGTATTTTTCGCCAAAGAGGGCCATGATGCCGTTGTTGGCCTTGGCCTCGACGTAGGGCACTTCGCTCCACGAAACGGGATCGTTGGCGACGATGCGCTCGTTCACGAGGCGCTCGATGTCGGCGAGTTGCTGCGCGGTGAGTGCGGCGCTGTTGAAGTCGAAGGTGAGTTTGTCCGGCGTGACGCTGGAGCCTTTCTGCGTGGCATCCTTGCTGACGACTTCGTGCAGCGCCCAGTGCAAGATGTGCGTGACGGTGTGGTGCCGCTCGATGGCGTGACGACGCGGCGCATCGACGACGAGCTTCACGGTGGCATCGACGGGTGGGGCTTCGTCACCGCCGAGGAAATGCAGCCAGGTGTTGCCGACTTTGGTGGTGGCGGTGATGGGGAAGGTGTTCGCGCCGAGGATGATCTGACCCGCGTCGCCGATCTGGCCGCCCATTTCGGCGTAGCAGGTGGAGACATCGAGCACGACGGCGGTCTTGTCCTTCATCTCGACGACTTCGAGCACCTTCACATCGGCTTCGAGATTGTCGTAACCGATGAACTTGGTCGGGGCCTTCGTTTCGATCTCGGAGACGGAGACGACCTGCTTGTTTTTCTTGCCGGCTTCACGGGCCATCTCTTTCTGACGCTCCATGAGCTTGGTGAAGCCATCGACATCGACTTTGAGGCCACGCTCGCGTGCAAGGAGCTCGGTGAGGTCGAGCGGGAAGCCGAAGGTGTCGTAGAGTTTGAAAGCGTCTTCTCCTGATACTGGTGTCAACTGAGACAGTGACCAGCCCGGTTTCTGCTTCTCGGCACCAGCGACCAGCTGAGGGAACGAGGTCTTGTCGACAACAAAACCAATCTTCAAATCAGTCCGCTTTACCCAGTCCTGTTCGTGACCAAACAAGCTTTCGGCAATCAAGTTAACACAAATGCCTTCAAAGATTTCGATCCCTTTATCCAGCGTCCGGTTAAACGCCTCCTCCTCGATCTTCAGCACGCTCTTGATCTGCTCCTTCTTCACACGCAGCTCGGGGAACACATCGCCCATCTGCGCGGCGAGGACATCGACGAGCTTGTAGAAGAAGGGCTCTTTGAAGTCGAGCGTGCGTCCGTATTTCACGGCGCGGCGGAGGATGCGGCGCAGCGTGTAGTTGCGGTCGCTGTTGCCGGGCTGGATGCCATCGGCGATGGCGAAGCTGAGCGTGCGCAGATGGTCGGCGATGACGCGGAAGGAGACGTCGATCTTCTCCTGCTCGGTGACGGGGACGACGTGGCCTTGCTCGTTGGCCTTCGGCAGCGTGCTGGCGTAGGTTTTGCCGGACATCTTCGTCAGCTCATCGAAGATCGGCTTGAAGACGTCGGTGTCGTAGTTGCTGATCTTCGCGTTCTCGAAGTCGGTGAAGTTCTTCGTGCCCTGGATGATGTAGGTCACGTGGCCGACGCCCTTCCCGATTTCGCCGTCGTCCCTGGCCAGCGCGCCGAACGCGAGGCTGTGGCTGGACCCATTGGCCCCGGTGCCCGGCTCCTTCTCCCCAGCCACAGT
>JAGQIY010001385.1 GCA_020430865.1 Myxococcales bacterium | reverse complement strand
CTCCGGCGGTCCCGCAGGCCGGGAGGCAACGGGGGCCTCGGTCACCTCGCTGGAAGCGGACGTCTCCGTCCGCGGTGGTCGAGGCGACGGAGCGAGGCGATGCTCGGGCTGCGGCGGAGTATCGCTGGGCGGCTCGGCAGAGATCGCAGGGACGACGTCTGGGGTCTCTTCACCCGCCGCACGGTCGGTCGGCGCCGGCTCGGCTCGAGGCACGGGCGTGGCTTCTGCCGTCGGCTGCAGGCGGTTGCCCACCAGCACACCAGAGCCGAACAACAGCACCGCAGCCGCGGCGACCCAGATCGCCGAGCTGCTGCGGCGACGGGCGGGAATCACGGGCAGCTGAGGCAGCTCTTCGTCCAGCCGCTGCCAAATGCGGTCGAGCGCCTCGTCGTCCTTGGCGTGATCCCGCAGAGCGTCCACCGGCACCTCGGGCGGCAGCGTGCGACGCTTGGCCATCAGACGCTCCCTCCCGAGACGAAGTGCTGCTCGAAGAAGCGCTGGGCGCGGGCGATGCGACGCTTGGCCGTGGCCAGACTGCAGTCAGTCAGCTGCGCGACCGCCTCCAGGCGATGACGCTCGACGTAGCGCAGCGTCCAGGCGATGCGATCCTCCGTCGGCATGGTCTGAAGCAGCGCATACACCTGAGCGAGCTGCGCCCGCGCTTCGGGGCTGGCGCCACCAGACGCCACAGCGTCCAGATCCACGGCGTCACCGGCATGGGTGAGTCCGAGGCTGGCCATCAAGCGACGACGGCGCAGGCGGCTGCGCACCAGGCGCACGACGATGGCGCCTAGCCAGGAGCGAAAGGCGGCGGCGTCGCGCAGGTCACCCACGCGCTGGTGAGCCTTGATGAAGGCGTCGTGAACGACGTCCTCGACGTCGCTGGCGCTGCCTTGGATGCGGACTGCGAGGTTCATGGCGAAGCCGGCATGGCGCCGGTAGAGCAGCTCGAAGGCCTGGCGATCTCCTGCCTGCACCTTGAGCACCAGCTCCGCGTCCTCTGCCTGGTGCGTTTCCGCACGGACAGGAAATTCGACCTCGACCTGCGCTGCGTCGGCGGGCAGAGGGGTTTCGGCGGGTACCGGTGGCCGTTCGGCTTCGGCTTCAGAGACGCTCGGCTCGGGAGCCGAAGCATGAGCTCCAGTGGCCACGACATGGGCCTCGGAGCGGGGGGGGAGTGAGTCTTCGATGGACTCCGGGCTCACTCCGCCTCGGACGAGGCGCAGCCGGCGCTCGGCTGCTGAAGAGCTGGAACCCATCGACATGCTTCAGACGCAGCTTGCCACCATTTCGGCTCAAGCGAAGCGCTCGGCGGTGAAGCCGCAAGAGCACCCGGGTCGAGGATGCCGCCGAGGGACGAGGAGGGCCGGGGGGTCGACTCAGGTCGACGTTGCCGCCGGCGCGCTGCACCTCAACCGAACGGCCCGCGCGGGTCGATGTTCCCGCGACTTCATTATCCTTCATGATTGCAGCGACTTAGCGTCACCGAGGGACACGAATCCGCACTCGGGACGCTTTTTTGTTGAGCCGGTTGCCAGGGCTGGGGCATCTCCCCTTCCGAAACACGAAGCTCACGCACTACTCGTGGGGCTTCGCACAGGAGGATCCCCAAATGATTCGTAAACTCGCTCTTATCCCGATCGTTGGTCTGATGGCTGTTGCTTGTGGTGGCGGCGGTATGCCCGAGGCTGAGGCTCCCGAGGCTCCCGAAGCTCCCGAGGCCCCCGCGGCCGAGGCTCCCGAGGCCCCCGAGGCCCCCGAGGCTCCCGAGGCCCCCGAGGCCCCCGCGGCTGACGACGCGGCTGGCGACGACGCCGCGGCCGAGTGAGAACCACTCGGCTTGCACGAGCCTGACTTCGGTCGGGTGCGTCAAGCAGACGACCGGTGCTCTCGAGCACCGGTCGTTTTCTTTTTGTGCTCTCCGATCTCGATCGGGTTCGGGGGTGAGGAGCAGTCAGCGCAAGGCTTGGTAATCCGCGCCCCGCTTGATGTCGAAGTGGAAGTGAGTGCGATGGGCGGCGTTGAAGCCCGGCGTGAGCATGTGGGTGAAGATCCCCTCCCGGGCCACGTCACACACCAAGTTGCGTAGCCGCACCGAGTCTGCGTCGGGATCGCTGAGCAGCGCGTCGGGACCGCACGCCGTGGCGCCCAGCTCGCCATGCCAGTCGTCTTCGACGCTGAGTACGCTGCCGTCCGCTAGCCAGAAGCGAGTGATGTCGGCCGCGAGTCCGTAGCTGTGCTGACTCGGGTTCCTCGGCTTGCCGCGGCGATGCCGCGGCAGCTTCGAGTGCGGCCGATACATGTTGTCCAGCTGAACGCGGACCACGTCGTGCTTGGCCAGCACACGCGCGAACTCGTTGAGCGCAAGCACCAGGCGACAATCGAGCACGCCGAACGGACTTTTTCCTCCAGGAAACACAAAACTGACCCCAGACAGCGCGCCATTCAGCTTGTGGGGATTGGCGACTCCCTTCGCTGCTCCCCCCCAGTGCTTGACCGGGAGCTTCGCCGTGCGCAGCTGCTTCATGCACTGGGCCGGCGAGAGATTGGCGAACCGGCGAGCGTAGCTGGTGGGTGGCAGGATTCGCCGCGCGTCGAGCGGCTGGGCGAATGGCTGGGCTGAGAGGTCGACGGGCGGAGCTGCATCGTCACTCGCGTCGCCGACGGCCGCCTCGCTCCCCGAGTCTCCCGTGGCCTCCGCGCCCGCGTCGGGGAACGCCGCCGTGGGAGCGTCGCTCACCACGCTGGCGCCCCGGACCGGTGGTGGCGGCAGGGTGGTGGGACCCGCGGCGCGAGTCAGCGTGGGCGGCGACGTCGGGGCCACCGCCGGATCGCTGTCCGGCGCCTGGGTGGTGCATGCCACCGCCACCGACAGCGCGCCTAACCCCCAAACCCAGGGGCGCTGGCGCCAGATCACGGCGCGCTCGTGTGGAAGGGGTTGGCCTCTGCGCACGCCGCGAGCCCTAGCACGTATCGTCAGACGGCCCAAACTCGACGCAACTCGCCGCTCGGAGCAGCGGAGCTCACTTCGGCGCCACTCGGCGTGACCCACATTATTTCTGCACGGAAATTCTTGATGGCACATCCGGCGAAACGCGAGCGCTCGCCATCTCGTGTGCCAGACCCACCACATTCCGAGGAGGAGTGACTGTGGCGCACAGGGTGGGGTTCACACCGCGAGCTCCAGGCTCGGCAGTGCACCGAGAAAGCCGCTCTCACCTGGCTGGCTCGATCTCGGTACGGGACTTGCTCTGGTCGCGGCCCATGGCTGCATCTTCCCTATCCAGAGCGCGCTGCTTGCTCTTTCCGTGCGCTATCGGCCTCGGACTCACGCTCACCCACCCCGCCCACGCCGCCCGCAAGATCTGCGTGGAAGTGGTGCAGAAGTCGTGGAACCCAGAAAAGCCGCACGGCAAAACCTCGCAGGACGAGGAGGAGCCTGAGCGCGCACCGAAGCCCGACGAGAAGGCCGCCCCAGCGCCCCGGGACGGGGACGGAGAACGGAGTGCTGCTCCGTCGAGGCCTGACGCACCCACGCCCGCGCCCAAGAGCACAGCAGAAGACGGCTTGGCGACGGCAGAGCCCGCACCCGATCCGCTCCCAGGTCCGAGAGTGGACGCCGCCGTGAGCAGCGAGCCTTGGTCCGACGAGCCCAAGCCGGAGACGGCGCGCAGCAAGCAGCGACCGGAGGACTTGCCCGAGGTCTGGAGCTTCGACGCACCAGCATACCTGCGCCGCATGCTCCAGTACGAGGTCACCCACGATCCGAACTACGAAGCCGTCTCGAAGGGGTGCAGCCAGCGCATCACCGTCGAGCTCTACCCGTTGAAGGACGGCTGGACGGTCTTTGCGCGCTACAGCGGCTACGCGCGTGAAGAGAAGGTCGACTACGTCACCGCCGACGAGTTCGCCCAGCTCGCCCAACGTCTCGCTCGCGCGCTCCTGTACGATCGACCGATCAGCGACACAATCACGCGAGAGAACGTGTTGCGCTCGGACAGTGAGCAGCGCCTGCGCACGATCGGCGTGAGAGGTCACGCGCTGTTTGGCATGGGGACGGCGCTCCGCATCGGAAAACTCCCCACGGCAACGGAAGACGGGAGCTCGGCCAACGACGAGCTACGGCTGCTCACGCCCATCACCTTGGCCCTCGGCTATCGTGGCAAGCTGAAGGCCTGGGGACTGGATGCGCAAGGTCGAGTGAACCTTGGCACCCGTGAGCGCGCCGCCTCCTACAACCTGGGAGGGGGACACGCTGACTACAGCGGCGGAGTGGGGCTCGCGCTGCACTTCTTCCGCTACCTCGATCCGCCGGGCGTGACGTCCGTCTATCTCGGTGGCGGAGCGAGCTTCGACCTCGCGGTCTTCAGCCTGATTCGCCCAGAGGGCGAGCGGGACAGCGACAGCCGTGACAGCGTCGTTGGAGGTGGGCTGAACCTGGACCTCGTGCTTGGCTATGAATTCCTGCGGGCGAGCTCGCTCCACTTCTTCACGCAGGTGGAGCTCAACGTCCCCACCTATATTATCCATGCAGAAAGTGATGCTGGGACCGTAGACACTTACCTCCCCGGAGCGATCGCCCAGGTCGGCGTGATCTTCTGAGGTGGCCAATGCCGCTCGTCACCATGCCCTGGAACAGGCACGCCCCGCCAAAGCGCCGACTGCTCTGGCTGGCGATGCTCTTCGCGCTTGCGACCTGGCTCGCGCCGGACGTCGCAGACGCTCAGGTCGCCACCTGCGTCGAGGTGAACTCGGGCAGCGAAGACAGCTCGAGCCTCACGCGGCTGGTGGAGAACGAGCTCGCGCGTCACCCGAGTCACAAGCTGAGCAAAGGTGAGTGTGAGACGACGCTGCGGATCGAGGTGATCGAGGTCGCTACCACGATGGGCGGCGGAATCTTTCTCACGGGACGCGTCGACGGTGAGGTGCCAGACCGTGTGAAGGTCGCACCTGGCCGCATGGATCGCGCCGTAGAGGAGCTGCTCACGGTGTTGCTCCACAACGATCCGCGAAGACTGAGCGGTCCTGAGCGCGCTGACTGGTTTGCGCAGCAGCGCAGGTCGTTCCGGGTGCGCGGCATCAACTATTTCGGTGCCGAGGTGTACGAGGTCGGCGCGCTGGTCGACGGACGCCTGGCGACGCTGCCTGGCTTGGCGTTGGTGGCGCGGCGGGAGGTCGACTGGTTCCACTTCGGCGTGCGAGTCGCAGGGGCAAACCAGCTCAACAGCGGAGACGAGCGACTCACCCTCACCTCCCAGGTCACCGCTCAGCTAGAAGCGGCGCTCTTCTCCAGTGCGATCTCCTCCACCGCGGCCTTCGCAGGCTTGGTGGCTGGGCTCGAGTACCAGCGATTCCGAGGACCGACCACGCTCAACGGCGAGCAGTCCGTGGAGAGCGCGACCGCAGCTGGATTCTCTCCGGGGCTACGCTTTGGCATGGAGCTCGGTCGCTACACGACGACCCACGGCCTGGTCTTCGCTCAGCTGCTGTTCCCGACCTTTGCCAGCCATGACGTGGACACCGGCGTAGTGGATCAATGGACGCCCAGCGTCTCGCTGGGCGCAGGCATGGTGTTCTGACGTTAGCCAACCACCCAGAACACCGACCCCAGCGCAAACGTCAGCACTCCCAAGCCACCGAAGACCGCCGCCAGGACAACCGTGGCCGCGTGCTGGTGCGCAAGCTCAGCTGCGATCCTCGCGTGGCTGGGGTTGCTCGAGTCGACGTAGACTTCGACGACCTCTCCAAGGCTCAGCGACACGACCGTGGCCTGGGTGTGGGTCTCGTGCAAACCACCGGCTCGGTCCAGGTACTGCACGAAGTAGGTGGTTTCCTCTTCGCTCTCCTTGATGCGGACGCATCGCCCAGGCGTCGGGACACCGTGCCGCTTCCACCAGCGGGTCGTCCGCTTGAACCACAAGCCAAGCAGGAAGGTGACTAGCGCAAGCGCGCAGAGCCCCGCACCGACTAGCAGCAACACCCACGCGTGTACTGGCGGACCCACGGGTCGAGGTTACCAGCACCGCCCCTGCAGAGGCCAGCCAACTAGCGCTTCAAGTCGACGACCAGGCGCGTACGGCCCACCAAGAGTTCGGTTCCGTGAGGCAACTCCTGCTCACCGCGGACGCGAACGAAGACGCCTGTCCGGCTGCCCAGGTCGGTGAGCACCACGGTGCTCGCCTGCTCCTCGATCACGCAGTGCTGCTCTTCGACCAGCGGGTCGTCGGCGAAGATCAGATCGCCCACCGCGGAGCCGATCTGCATGCTGTTGCCGCGGGCGACCACGCAGGCACCCTGAGCCCCGCCCTCGAAGACCTGAATGATGCGGAACGAAGAGGGCCACTTGGGAGATGAGTAGAAGTAGGTCGGATCGGGGTCTGGTCCGTCGTCGGGCGCCGGGTTCTTCTCCACCTTGAGGAGCTGATCACCGACGATGAACTCGTCGCCGATCTCCAGCTCCACCGCGGTGTTGATGCGGAAGAACACGCCGTTTCCGCCCTCGAGGTCCTCGATGAACAGCGCATCGTCTCGCCAGCGCAGGAGCGCTTCCGTGGGGTGACAGAAGACCTCACCGGGCAGGTTGATCCCGCCCTGGGCGCCCATCACCACCTCTTCGCCGACGGGATCGTAGCGTTCGGGGCCACCGGTCAGGCTGCGCAGCACGACCAGGCTGAAGTGAGAGACTTGCGCTGGCGCCGCTGCCGCCGCGGGGGGCTCATGCGTCGTCGCGCTCGGCGCCTCTTGCTTGCGCCGCGCGATCTTCTGGACCTCTTGCGGCGGCTCGGTGAGCAGGGTCACGCCGCCAACCTCTCGTCCGGCGATGATCTCGTCGAACTTACCGTCGCGCAGCATCAGCACCATTTCCATGTGCTGCGCCTTCATCAGTCCGCGGACGAACTCGGCGACGTCCGGGCGATTCACGTGCTCGCCGTAGTCGCGCTTGTGACTCTTGATGACGCGACCACCATCCGCGAACAGGTGCGTGATGATGTGCGGCGCGTCCAGCCCGGAGTCCTCCGTTTGCACATGGTAAGGCACGCCGTGAAACTTGATGTTGTTGTTGAAGCCCATCTGGGCCCGACGAAACGTCGGGCGGCGCATCTCGGCTTCGATCTGGTTGATGCGCTCGATCGAGTAGGCCTGGATGTGTTGATCGAGAGCGCTGTGGTCGCCCTCCATCCCCTCCATGCGCTCGAAGGCCATCTGCGCCAGCGGTGCGCTGGGATCGATGCGCAGCGCCTCCGCCAGCAGATCCTGCCCTTCCGGATCGTTGGGACCATTGGCGGCCCAAGCCGTCAGCAGGCCAACGGCTTCGTCAGGCCGCTCCTTGTCGACCAGCCAAGCGGCGACGTTCTTGGCTTTTGCGCGCACCTCCGAGACCGAGAGCATCGAGGGCAATCATGGTTTCTGCCGCGATGCGCTGGCAAGACCTACGCGCATTCGCGGCAAAACGTGGCGATTCGGGACTTCAGCCCGGGTTCGGCGGCACCGCGCCGGCCTCCCCGAACCCGCCGAAGCCCGAGCCGGTCCCGGCTGCTCCGCCGAAGCCTGGGGCGCCACCGAAGCCAGAACCGCCGGTCCCACCCCCACAGTCCTGCCAGCACCACTGATACTCGTTGCCCGTGCACCAGCCATCTCCGCAATACCCCCCACCGCAGTCCGGCGCGCACCAGCCCGGCTCTCCTGGACCGCAGTAGCCGTCGCCGCAATAGCCGCCGCCACAGTCCTGATAGCACCAGCCCACCTCGTCCTGAGTGCAGTAGCCATCGCCACAGTAGGTGCCGCCACAGTCCTGGTAGCACCAGCCAGGTTCACCGGGTGAACAGTAGCCGTCCCCGCAGTAGCCGCCGCCGCAGTCCTGGGTGCACCAGCCGACCTCGTCCGGCGTGCAGTTGCGATCGCCACAGTAGCCGCCGCCGCAGTCCT
>JAGQIY010001384.1 GCA_020430865.1 Myxococcales bacterium | reverse complement strand
CTTCTTGACGCGAGCCCGTGGGACAGCTTGCGGTTTTGACGGCGTGGCCTCCGAGACCTTGCCGTTGCCGCGGGGCTTCGGCTTGGCCGAACGCGTCGGCGCCTTCTTGCTGGGGGCGGGCTTCGCAGGTGCTGCCGCCGGTGGGAGCTCAGACTTCCGCGGCAGCTCCCTCTCAATGAAATCAGTCTGGTCCCCCTGACGGTGGACCCGCAGACGGGCGTGCCGGCGCAGATCGTTGGCCGTCAGGCGAAGCTCGAACGGGAAGGCGGCAGCGTGGCTTACGAGCTGATCGAGCGGCGCCCCGCTGTCGGTCGCGATGATGAGTCCCTCAACAAGAAGCGCAGCAACGTGGGCCGGGAGCACGATGCGCTGTTTCCGCGGCACGTAGACGCCGACCTGCCCGCCGTCCTCCAAGGCACCCCATTGCACCATCGAGCGCACGATGCGCTGGGCCGCGGTGCGCACCGTCGACCGGTCACCCCACACGCCGACCAGCCGCCGGTTGAGCTGGGCCAGCGAGCACTCCCCATTGAGGGCGATCAGCTTTCCCACGTTCGTCGCGAGGTCGACGAAGAACGGGTATGCGGCCGACATCATGGCCCAGTGCAGTCCCAGTCGCTCATCCGCGCTCGCCGCGTGGATCAACTGCAGCGCGTCGTCCCGAACGGTCTCGTTCCCCTTGGGCACCGTCAGCCAGATGCGAGCGAGCACGGTGAGGGTCTTACCGCGAGCGCTCTGCGCGGTGCTGCCTGAAACCGCTCCCTCAAGGAACTTCCAGGTAAACGCACGCGCCTCTTCCGGGGTCGCACCTGAGGCGAGTTGACCGGCCACGGCATCAAGCCACTCGAGCTGCAGCGGCCTGTCCATGCCGAGGGTCTTTCGTTCGCTCGCCTTCATCCAGACCTCGTGATGCGGGCAAACGGAACCACTACCTCTTCAATGCACAATCCACCGTGAGAAACAGCGCGTTTGCCTTCGTGTATGAAGGCGCGGCGTGGTGGCGCAATCAAGGCCAAGTAGTCCTCGGGCAGGCCGACCGAAGGCCAAGAGATGGTGCCCGGGTACTTCGCAGCGACACCGCTTCGCGTTAGCTCGTCCCGAAAGACGTGAACTCGCTCGCCGCGCTGCTCGGCGGTCGCACCGACGTTCGGCTTGCCAATACCCGTCCCCTCCACGTTGCCGTGGTCGGCAGTGAGGTAGATCTCAAAGCCGTTATCGCCGAGCAGGGTCAGGAGGCGGTCGAGCGCTCCGCGTTGTCCCCAATGCCGAACGCTGGCATGGAGACCATCAGTCCCCGTGACAACGCCGTGGAGCATCTGGTCGATGGTGCCGACGACGACGGCCAGGGCCCGGCACTTCGGATGCTCCGCCTCCTCGCGAACGCGCGAGAGATACGTCTCGTCGTCCTCCATGTCCTTCTGGCAGACGTACGCAATCTCCGACTTGGCGAGTCCACGGTCCTCCCAGAACCGGGCCCAATGCTTGGGTTCCTTGTGCGTGCTCTCAATCGTGGGAGCGAAGTAGAAAGGCGGGTCGCCGGCAAAGATCGACTGGCGCGACACCGAGGTCAGCGTGGGAACCCAGGCGAAAACTGCTCCGTCGTCGCTAGACCAGCGTGACGGAAGCTCGTCACGAACCGCCGCCCATTGATCGAGTGACAGTCCATCCACGACCACGAGGGCTCGCTTGGCGCTTCCGATGCCGTGGGACAAGAAGCGGGCAACGTGATGAAGCATTACCGGCCGAGGCAAGGCAGGCAGCGTCGCCAACGATGCATAGTGCTGCTCCATCCAGGCTTGAAATCCCGCCTCCACGCGGCTGTGCATGGTGTCGAAAGCTGCGAGAGCCTCGCCGTCGAGTTCGCTGAGCGCCATACGCAGAGCAACTGCCTCTGACCACCTCTGGGCGAGCTGCAGCCAGGCGTGGTGTTTGGCGTCCTCGAGTGGAAAGTCCTTGTCCAAGACCCCCAGGAGTCGAGCGAGCCGCTCGTGGCGGTCGGCGACCGGACTGCCCGCCACGCCGACAGTCATCCACGTGCCATCGACGCGCTCCCTGGCGACCTTCGCGGTCGGCGCCAACATGCCCTCGATGAACAGGTTGTCGATGTACACCCGGACATCGTCGTGATCGAACGGCAGGTCGACCGGGCCAGGAACTTTGAGACCGTAAGGCTCCTTTGGTTCCGCGACGCGCGTGCCATCGCTGTCGAGCTTGCGCTCGACGAAGGGCAGCCAGCGCTCCTGAAGGAACTGCAGAAAGTCGGCCCGGCTCGGCAGGACCCGTTCGAGAGGCCAGCCCTCCCAACGTCCCGTTTTGCGCAGTTGCGTGATCAGGTGCTCGTCGAGACCCTGGGGAAGCACGCGGCCGCTGTAGTGGCGGCGCAACAACACCCGCAGCAGGTCCGACGGCGCCTTGATGACCTCCGGAACAATCTCGAACACATGCCGAAGCAAGAAGTCTCGCGTGCTGTTGAGCCCGAGAGGCTGTTCTGGAGGATGTGACTCCTGTGCCGAGTAGAGCGAGTCCAGGTCGCCGCGCTCCAGCTCCGACACCGCGTGGGGCTGCAGCTTAGGGAAGAGGTCGACCAGCGAGAATGAGAGCAACCGATGCTCCCTGCGCGCCTGGCTGAGCAGGTCGTATGGCAGGTCGTCGACCTCTGCCCGCGCAGCGCGAAGAACGACGACCAGATTCGTGGTTCGTCCCTCATCCCAAAGGCGGCGAAAGCGTCGCTCGTAGGCGTAGCGGAAGGCGGCGTGGTCGTCGAACGTGATCAGTTCGAAGCCCTGGGCACGAATCCCCTCGATGATGCCGGGCTCGGTCAGCAGTTCGTCCGGGTCTGCCACCACGGTCAAGCGAGACACGGCGGCTATGTCTGGCGTGAAGGCCGCCAGTATGGGGTCGCGCCAGGAGGTCATGTTGGTGTCCCAAGTGGCTCGATCCTGACCATGCTGATGCAGGTAAGCTCAGGCAGAATCGCCTCGCGAGCTGCGAGCTCGGCCTGCCAGGCACGTTCTTCCTCCGCGAGCTGTCGAAGGCGCCAGGCACGAACCTGTGGGAGTCCGATGCGTTCGCTTGCACGGCGGCGAGCCGCAAAGGCGTAGGAGCCCTTCTTGCGCTCGCGTTCTAGTGACGCCCGATGGTTCGAGACGAGCTCGTCGAACAGCGGAGCCCCTTGTTCCTCAGCAGCAACTCGGGCTGCTCGGTAGTGTTCGACTGCACCTTGCGCGTCAAGCGCGGTAGACGCCGTTTTGACGCCGTCACCTAGCTCGACCAGCCGGTCCCAAATCGTACGCGCGGTGGGAACGAGCACCCGACCGTCGGACGCGACGAACACAGCCACGAAGCGCTGGCGGTGCCCGTCGCCAACCTGCAGGCTGATCCGCCAAAGTGACCAGGTTCCCGCAACCTTCTCCGATACTCCGGGAACCACGACTGCTGGGAGCGGCTGGCCCGGGGCAAAGATCGGCAGGCCCTTGATGAGCGCCCGGATACGCTCGTCCTCCAACGACAGGCAACTCGAGCCGGGGCGCTCGCTTTCTGCCTGGCCAAACACCGCGGCCTTCACCTCGGTGCCGTCAGGCCACCGGAGGTCGTACCCGACCTCTCCCTTTGTCACGGAGGCGCCCTCGCCTTGGCGACTCGCGAGATAGGCGAGCGTCAGGCGTTCCGTCCAAAACGGCATCTGGTGGTTGGCGACGTGTTGGGCAGCTGCCGGATCGAGTCTCTCGACTGGACTGAGTAGCTGGGCCCCAGTCCGACTGGCCTCGGCCCTTTCGCGAATCTGCGCGGCGAGCTCCTCTGCGCGCTTCTCTGCGTCCTCGGGAGAGAGCACCGCGTTCACGAATAGCGACTCGAAGGGCACGTCGCCTTCCTCGGAGTCGAGTACGTCGGCGAGCTTGTCGACGCCGAACTCGTCGAGAATCTTCTGCAACTTCGCCTCGAGAACCTCTCGTATCCGCCACTCCACCGTGTCCTCGAGCACGAAGTTGAGCGCCCTCACGACGTGCTTCTGGCCGATACGGTCAACGCGACCAATGCGCTGCTCGAGCTTCATCGGATTCCACGGCAGGTCGTAGTTCACGACCACGTGACAGAACTGCAGGTTCAGGCCCTCGCCACCGGCATCGGTACTGATGAGTACCTGCGCATCGGTCGAGAAGCGTCGCTGCACCTCGCGGCGCTCGTCGAGGTCCAGCGAGCCGTTCAGGCAGACGACGGTGAAGCCGCGCTGGCCAAGAAACTCCGCGAGCATCTGTTGCGACGGGATGAACTCCGTGAAGACGAGCACCTTGAGCAGCGGACTGCTTTCCTCTCGCTGCAGCTTCTGGATCCAATCCAGGAGCGCGGTGGCCTTGAGATCGGGGCCGAGTGCCTCGCAGCGGCGAGCCGCGGAGAGCAGCAACTCGACCTCCTTGCGCTCGTCCTTCAGCCCCTTGAGGCGCGCCTTGAGCACGGTGTCGAGTTGTTCCTGGCCATCGAGCGCTGACCACTCCTCTGCAATGTCCTCGGGGAAGAGGGAGAGCTGACCAGACGGGAGGTCCAACACCTCGAGCCGCTTTTCGAGCGCAGCTCGAATCGCGGCCGTACTGGAG
>JAGQIY010001383.1 GCA_020430865.1 Myxococcales bacterium | reverse complement strand
TCGATGTTCGCCGATTCTGAATCATCGGACCCGCGCCGCCAAGTTGATGTGAAACAAGCTGACGTCAAGCAGTCCTTGTCATCCATATTGAACCGACCCGAGCCTCGGACAGGCGGCATTGGCGTGACGTTTGCGAAGCAAGCGGCATGACGATGCAGAGAAGACGCTCCAACTCGACCCGTCGAGGAACGCGGCAGGGCCCTTCAGAACTGGAGATTCTCCGCATCACCCGTCCCGTCGCTCCTTCGGTTCACGTGCCTGACAACCAGATGACCAGTTCGGTTCTGGAGGCAGCCTGCATGATGACGGCTGGCCTCAGTCGGCTGGAAGACTTCACGGAACCCCGCGCCCTCGATGCCGCGTCGCGACGATTCAAGGGCGGTATCGGCCTGCAAGAGCTGATGCTTGAAGCGGCGTGGGCCAACGGCTACACCGGTCGCACGTTCCGCGATCCGCGGGCCGTGTTCGACCATGCCTTCAGTCGCAGCGTGCAGGCATCGTTTTCGACGATTGACCTGGGTGGCATCCTGTCTAACGTCGCCAACAAGTTTCTGCTGGAAGGCTTCTTCAGTGTGGAGCGGACGTGGCGGAACATCTGCGCGATCCGCAACGTGAGCGACTTCAAGACGGTCACCAGCTACCGGATGATCGGCAAGGAGCAGTACGAGCAGGTCGCTCCCGGTGGCGAATTGAAGCACGGCACACTGGGTGAGGAACAGTACAGCAACAAGGCTGACACGTATGGATTGATGCTGTCGATCGACCGCCGCGACATCGTCAACGATGACCTCGGTGCGATCACTACGGTGCCTCGCAAGCTGGGACGTGGGTCGGGCCTGAAGATCAACGACATCTTCTGGTCCACCTTTATGGATAACGCCAGCTTCTTCACCGCTGGCAACAACAACTACATCAGTGGCGCCACGACGGGACTGTCGATTGATGGGCTGACCCAGGGCGAGGTCACCTTCATGGATCAGACCGACGCCGATGGTAAGCCGATTGGCGTGATGCCCGCGATCTTGCTGGTCCCAACGGCGCTCTCCGCCCTGGGATCACAACTCTTCAAGTCGATGGAGCTGCGAGACACCACCTCCAGCACCAAGTACCCCGTGAGCAACCCGCACCAAGGGAAGTTCCGTGTGGAAGTCAGCCGGTACCTGTCCAACTCGCAGTACACCGGAAACTCGGCGAAGGCTTGGTTCCTGCTGGCTGAGCCGACCGATCTGCCCGTGATCGAGGTCGCGTTCCTCAATGGCCAGGAAGCCCCCACGATCGAAACGGCCGATGCCGACTTCAACGTGCTCGGCGTGCAGATGCGTGGCTATCACGACTTCGGTGTGGCTCTACAAGATCCTCGCGGCGGTCTGAAGAGCAAGGGCGAAGCGTAAACCGTCTCGATCCACAAACTGAAACTCAAGGAGCCTGATTCATGGCACAAGCAACTTTCATCCAAGACGGCAAATACGTCGACCACACGCCGGTCGGTGCGTTGGCATCGGGCGATGTCGTCGTCCAAGGCGATCTCGTTGGCGTCGTGGTTCGTCCGCTGGCGGCGGGTGAACTGGGTGCCCTCGTTGTCGATGGGGTCTTCGACTTCGCCAAGGAAGCCGGTGGAGGCGTGACCTTCGCAGTCGGCGCGATCGCGTATTGGGATGACACCAACAACGTGGCCGTGGCGACCGATGGGGCCGGCGCGAACAAGCAGATCGGCAAGGTCGTGAAAGCGGCAGCCGATGCGGACGCCACCGTTCGCGTGCGTCTCAGC
>JAGQIY010001382.1 GCA_020430865.1 Myxococcales bacterium | reverse complement strand
CACCATGTACTACTCGGGGACGATCCCGAACGGCGCGGCCGCGTGGGGCGTGCAAGGCGGCTTTGGCGGCGGCGTTTGGACTCCCATCAAGTGGCAGAATTTCTCGATCGGTCCGATCCTGCCGTTTGCCGATCCAGTGCAAATCGCGCCGGAAGGGCTCGTTAGCGCGCCGTTCGACTTGAAATGGGAGCTCGATGGATCGGCGGCCCGCTACGACGTCCTGATCTGGGACGGGAACAACCAGAACGTGTTCTCCAATGAGTATCCGCGAGGCAGCCTCGGATGCAGCGTGGAGGGCGAGGTGTGCACGCTGTCCGGGATTGCATTGCCTCCCGGAAATTACTCTTGGTGGGTGCGCCCGCAGAATGCTCAGGGTACCACGGGCACCTGGAGCGCTGGGCTTGCCTTCGAGGTGGACGATGATCCGCCGAGCCCCGTTTGGCCAACGGCGGACATCACCGACACCGACGACACCCCGACCTACGTCTTCACGGAGCTTCCGGGAGCGACGGCGTACTACTTCTCCATAGCTGAAGCATCCGGGGTCTATCACCTGCCGACGCAGCTCGCGCTGACGGATGTCGACTGCGACGGCGGCCTGTGTCGCTACACGTCTCCCATTCCCCTAGAAGAAGGCGCAGCACGCTGGGGGATCCGTGCACGCGACGCCGCCTACAACTGGCAAGGCTGGCGGTACGCGCAGTTTTCCTACCACGGAGTCCCCACGCTCAGCGTGCCCACGCCGATCTCGCCGGCCACGACGACGACCTCACCGGTTGCTCCGCAGTGGTCAGCCGATCCTGCGGCGACGTACTACGATCTCTGGATCCGGTCTGCTGTGCCGGGCAGTCCGCAGCTGCACTTCAGCCGCACCAACAAGTACGACGCCGGCTGTTCCGACGGGACGGGGCTCTGCACGGGACCTTCCGTCACTCTTCCAACCGGCGAGTACCGCTTGGTGGTCGCGTCCGCGAACGTGCATGGGCGCGGTGGCCTGAGCTCGTCGACGTACTTCAGCGTCGACGACAGCGCTCCCACGCCGCTGACTCCGTCTGGTGAGATCAGCGACAACACTCCGGTGTACCGCTTCACGGAGCGCGCGGACGCCACGCAGTATCGGATGACCGTGCTCCACTCTGCCGGATACAGGAGTCAGTACTTCTACCCGAGTGAGGTGTCGTGTAGCGGAGGCGTTTGCGAGTTCACCCTGTTGGATTCGAGCACGCCGGATCCTGACGACGAATACGTCCTTCCTCCGGGTGCAGCGCGCTGGCATGTCTCGGCACTGGTCAACGGGACCTGGACTGCGGAAGACAGCATCAACTTCAGCGTTGGCCCGCTGGTCGCTCCGGGCCCCATCTTCGCTGTCGCTCCCGATCGCCCGACGACGTCTCCCGTGAGCTTCGAGTGGACCCCCGACGCGGGGAGCCACCGCTACTCCCTCCAGGTCCGCGACTCGAACGACGCGCTCGTCTTCAACAGCAATCGTTATGCAGCGGACGTCGGCTGTGACGATCTCGTCTCCAACTGCGTCTGGAGTGGCATCTCACTGCCGGACGGAAACTACACCTGGACAGCGAAGGGCTTCAATCAGCAGAACACCACCGCGGGCTGGACGCCACCCATGCCGTTCAGCGTCTACACGCAGACGCTGACTCCCATCTCGCCCGTGGGTGAGATCAGCCAGCCCCGCCCGACGTATACGTTCAGTGAGCAGCTGGGGGCGCGGTACTACCAGGTCACCCTGTTTGATGGGCTTGGTCTGGAAACGCTGGTCGTGCCCGCCATTGACGCGAACTGCTTCGCGGGCACCTGCTCCGTCGACCTGCCGCGAGACGTCGCCCCGGGCGCCGCGTTCTGGCGTGTCCGGGCGGAAATGGGCTCCGGGGTCTGGACGCCCTACGTCAGCCTGAACTTCTCTCGCGGCCCGAGCCAGCCAGTCGGCGCAGTCACCGCGATCTCTCCCAATAGCCCGGTCACCGCGCCCGTCACGTACACCTGGAGCTCCGACCCCGGGTCGCAGCGCTACTTCGTCCAGGTCCAAGACCTGACCGGGACCTCGGTGTACGGCGTGGAGGTGACTCCGACGGACGCCAACTGCGCGAACGGCGAGTCCGTCTGCAGCTTCGTCGCTCCGCAGAGCCCCGCCCAAGGCGACTATCGCTGGCGGGTTCGCGGTCGCAACGTCCAGAACGAGTACGGGCCCTGGAGCGCGCTGCTCGACTTCGCGATCGGCGATCTACCCGGCGCCCCGACCGTGCTGGCGCCCGTGGGCAACCTCCACGACTCGCTGCCGGT
>JAGQIY010001381.1 GCA_020430865.1 Myxococcales bacterium | reverse complement strand
ATCGACGAGAGCCCACCGAGCTCCGGCGAGGTGCTGCAGAACAACGCCCAGCCCAGCACGTAGAGCGCGACCTTCACGGCGTAGACGAGGTAAACCGCGAGCGGCGTACCGTAGCCCTGGAGCGCCCACGCCTGACACACCATGCGTCCACGGCGTTCGAAGGGCTCGCGCACCCACTCGAGCGGTTCATACGGTGTCGGCTCGGGCCTGAGGAAGCTCACGTCAGCGTTCGCAGTGGAAGTCGGCGGGGGAGAAACGTCGAGCGCGAAGCGCGTACTCCGCAGCGAAGCCGGGCCACAGCGACGTGTTCTTGCCGGATCGGGTGAGGTACCAGCTGTGACATCCGCTCGTCCAGTTGGTGTAGCGCATGCGCCGCTGCACCCCCCGATTGAACCGAGCTTGAACCTCGGGGCGCACGTCCATGCACTTGAGCCCTTCCGCGCGCAGGTGCCGCAACATGGCGATCACACGCTCGATCTCCGCTTCGGTGTACACCAGCACCGAGGTGTGACCCGGGCCGGTGTTGGGTCCCATGAGCATCGCAAGGTTCGGGAAGCCCGCGATGGAGACGCCGAAGAAGGCTTCTGCCCCTGCGGCCCACTCGCGATGTAGCGAACGCCCCTGGGCTCCCACCACCGGGAAGGGAGGCGAATCCACGGGCACGTCGAAACCCGTGGCGGCGATGATCACGTCCAGCTCCCGCTCGAGTTCCCGCCCACGCACGTCTCGCGTCACGATTCCCCGGGGATATATGCGCGCGATCGGCTCGGTGACCAGCGAGACATGAGCTCGGCACAACGCTGGATAGTAGTCGTCGCTGAGCAGCATCCGCTTGCAGCCGAGTCGGTAATCTGGAGT
Organism: Myxococcales bacterium; assembly: GCA_020430865.1. The sequence goes on along the minus strand of JAGQIY010001381.1, from coordinate 5,923 downwards.
CAGCTTCTCCCGCAACACGAGATCTGGCACTTGGCGCGCCAGGTGCTCGTGGCACACTCGCTCGAGCACGCCGGTCAACGGCGTGCGCCACACCATGCCGAGACTCATCAACTCGGTGACCGTGAAGATCGTGCTGCGCAGCCAGCGGCGCGCTCGGGGATGCTCGGTGAAGAAGCGCCGTTCGGCCTCACTGAACTCGCGATCGTTGCGCGGGAAGATCCAGGGCGGCGTGCGTTGAAACACGCTCAGCTCTCCCACCCGCTCGGCGATGGCCGGCACGACCTGGATGGCACTCGCGCCCGTACCGATCACGCCGACCCGCTTCCCCGCGAGATCGAGATCATGAGCCCACTCTGCGGTATGGAACAGCTTGCCCTGAAACCCGGCTGTACCTTCGATCGGGAGGGGTGCCGGGTTGCTCAGACCGCCGCAAGCCACCACGACGAGCCTCGCGCGCAGCTGCTCTTCTCTGGCCGGCCCTTCCGCGCGGATCGTCCAGGTCCCCGTCTCCTCCTGGTACTCGAGCCCACTCACGCGCGTCTCGACCCGAGTGCGCGCCCGCAACCCGTGCCGGTCCACGACTTCGAGCACGTAGCGCTGGATCTCGGGCGCCGTGGCGAAGGCCCTCGACCAGTCAGGTTTGGGTTCGAAGGACAGCGAGTACAGGTGCGCTGGAACGTCGCAGGCGGCGCCAGGGTACTGATTGTCCCGCCACGTACCTCCCAGCTCCTTGGCCCGTTCGAGCAACACGAAGTCGTCGAAGCCCGCCTGGAGCAGCCGGATCGCCATGGCGATCCCCGAGAAGCCTCCCCCGACGATCACGACCTCGTGCAGCTCGTCGCCCCCAGTCATCGGCCCGCAGACTAGCGCCGAAGCCAGGAGGCGCACAGAGCGAACAGGCGGCTGGAATGGGACCACGGCAGGTGCGTTGACCAGCCGCACCGCCTGACGTACGCAGACGTCGAGGTCTCCCCTGGCGAAGCCCGAGCATCACCGAACCCATCGCATCGGCTGGCTGCGCGCCGCCGTGCTTGGCGCGAACGATGGCATCGTGTCCACCGCCAGCCTGATCGTGGGCATCGCCGCGGCTGAGGCGAGCAAGAGCACCGTGTTGCTCGGCGCCTTCGCGGGCTTGGTGGCTGGCGCCATGAGCATGGCCGCGGGAGAGTACGTTTCCGTGAGTTCTCAGGCGGACACCGAGGAAGCCGACCTGAAGCTCGAGCGCGATGCCCTGGAGGAGAACCCGGAGTACGAGCTGGCTGAACTCACGAAGATCTACATGGACCGGGGCTGCACCCGGGAGCTCGCGGGCCAGGTCGCCCGCCAGTTGATGCAGCACGACGCCCTCGGCGCTCACGCTCGGGACGAGCTGGGCTTCACGGAGACTCACAGCGCGCGGCCGATCCAGGCCGCGCTGGCGTCCGGAGCGGCGTTCTCCGTCGGCGCCGCCCTGCCTACCCTGCTCGTTCTGCTCTTTCCACAAGGTTATGTCGCCGTCGGAGTCGGCGCCACCTCGCTACCTCTGCTCAGCGTGCTCGGCTGGCTCTCGGCCCGCGCTGGGGGCGCCGCACCGCTGCGACCGATGCTCCGCATCACGTTCTGGGGTGCCGCAGCGATGCTGCTCACGGCTGGCGTGGGACGACTATTCGGCGTCTCTGGCCTCTGAGTCCTCGGTCCTCGATCGCGCACGAGCTGCGCCGCGGCACCTGTCTGGCAGAAACCGCTGCGGCAGCGGGCTATTCCCTCAAGGTCCAGGGTACGGGCTCCGTTGATGAGGTCGACAGGCATCACTCAAGGAGAACCGCCAATGGCTTTCGTCGACTGGGAACCTCAGACCTACACCGTGGGTAGCAACCAGATGGATCATCAACACGAGAAGTTGTTCGAGATCATCAACCGCTACGCAGCCGCCATGGATCGAAAGGCCCCCCGCGGCGACCTTGCGAAGATCTTCGACGAAGTCGTCAGCTTCGCCGCCTACCACTTCAAGGATGAAGAGGCGATGATGGCAAAGGTCAACTATCCCGACCTGCCGCGGCACAAGTTGATCCACGAGGCGCTCGTCAAACAGGTCTCCGACCTCAAACAGGAGCTGACCCGTGGCGACGCGGGTATCGAGTCTAAGATCAAGTTCTTCCTCAAGAGCTGGCTGACCGCGCACATCAAGGGCATCGACACCAAGTACACCCCCTTCGTCCACTAGTTCCTCACGGTAACTCGCAGTCCGTCTGGCGTCAGGAGGCCTCACCCGAGGCGAGGCGCCCCGAGGCTGCTCCCCCCTCACCGAGCGTTTTCGCGGCGCCTGAGTCGGCACGTTCGATGCATCCGCGATCGGCATGCAGACCACACACGACACCAAGAACGAGTTGTCCGACGCTCTGCGCCGGGAATACGAGAACCTCCAACAGCTCCGCGACCGGGTCGCGCTCAAGGCGCATCTGGGTAGCAAGGATGCCAAGGACGCCTGGAACGACGTCGAGCGCCGCCTGGAACGACTTGCCGGCGATCTCAACGGCAAGGGCAGCGATCTCAAGCACGAGCTGCTCGAGACCATGCGCTCCATCGAGCGCGACCTGATGAAATTCGTCGAAACCGCGGGCTGATCCAGCTCGCCCAATCCTGATCGAAGTCGTCGAGACCACGGGCTGATTCACGGACCCGCAGCGGCGGCAGAGTCTGCCAGACCCTGCCGCTCCCTGCCGTATCCCCGCCGTACCCGCGCTGCGCCTGCCGCGGACTCGTGCCGCTCAGTCCGTCACGAAGAGCCGTCGATAGATGACCACCGGCGCTCTCATCTGCGCGCGTTTCGCATCCGCGCGGCGTTGCTGCTCCAACAGCTGCTGCATGCTCTCCAAGCTCGCACTCGGTTCTCGCTCGTGACTATCGGCGACCAATTGCTGCACCGCCACCGTGAGAGCCTCGGCCCGTTTGCGTCCCTGGGCCAGCAAGGCCCCAAACAGCTCCCGAGCCTGAGATCGCTTGGGCTCGGGCAGCGCGTCTATCAGCGTGATGCGTTCCATCTCTCCTCCTGCTTGGAGTACAGCACACCGCGTACCAACCCGTTCGATGCGCACCAGCGCGAGCTTTCTCGCTGAATTGCCAGCGCTGCGCACCTGAGCCGCCACGACCGCCGCGGGCCAAACGCCCTCGCTCGAGCCATTTACCGCGAGGCAAATAGCGGCGCGGACTGTAATGCCCTACCCCTGGGCGCTTCTTCCCGTAGCACTCCTCCTCGATCGAGCTGGCCCGGGCTGCGGCCTCGACGTCGGGACGCCAGTCGGCATACCAGGACTCCAAACGCCTCGGCACAAGGCCGCGGGCCTCGCGGTACCTTCGAAGCCCTCGCACCAGCGGCCGAACGGGCCGTTCTTCAACGATCTCGAGCAGTTGGTATCGCGGGTCGGGAATCGTCGGCAACTGCGTACAGCGGCGCGTTTTGCGGGTGCCGATCGGCTTTTTCTGGTCCTACGCCCCCTTTCAGAGGCGCCCGCCGGAGAAGCCATGTTTCATCGTTCAGACACCCCACTCGAGACCAGCTGGTCGCCGTTGCTCCAGAACCTCGGACTCGATGCCCAAGACGTGATGCGTCGCGCGGGCCTTTCGCAGGATCTCTGGACCCGCGGGAACACACGCATCTCAACGCGCGACCACGTCAAGTTTTGGCGCGCCCTGGAGCAAGCCGTGGACGCCCCCGCGCTCCCCCTCCGACTGGCAGAAGCCATCCCCACGGGCTCATTCTCGCCACCATTGTTCGCCGCGCTGTGCAGCCCCAACCTCACGGTCGCTGCAGATCGCCTGGCCAGCTACAAGAGGCTGCACGCCCCCGTGCTGCTGAACCTCACGGAAACGCACGAGGCGCTGAGGCTCAGCTTGCGCTGGTCACACACGGAAGGAGCGGTACCCGAGTCCTGGGCGGGCGCGGAGCTCGCGTTCCTGGTTCGCTTGGCGCGCTTCGCCACTCGGGAGTGCATCGTGCCCACGCTCGTGACCGCGCCCCAAGGCCTGCACCCGGAGGCAGAGTATCGCGACTTCTTCGGTGTCACGCCCAGCCTGGGCTCGGCCTACGCCCTGGAGTTCCACGCCACGGACGCGACTCGCCCATTCTGCGCGACGGATGAAACGCTTTGGCAAGGCTTCGAGCCCGTCTTGCGACGGCGCTTGGGCGGGCTCGACCACAAGGCGTCGACTCGTGATCGCGTCCGTGCAATCTTGCTGGAAGCCCTGCCCAGCGGCCAGAGTGGCATGGATCTCGTGGCGCGCAGGCTCTCCACGAGCAAGCGCACACTGCAACGCAAGCTGGCTGAAGAGGGTACGACCTATCAGCGCATGCTCAGCGAGACGCGCGCCGCGCTCGCACGCCACTACCTCGGCCGCACCGAGCTTTCCTGCACGGAAATCTCCTTCCTGCTGGGCTTCGAAGACCCGAACTCGTTCTTCCGCGCCTACCACACCTGGACCGGCCAGACGCCAGTCGCGCACCGCCAGCAGCTGGGTCCATCGGGCTAGCCTCCCGGGCCAAGCTGCCCGGTGCGCTGGAGCACTGGGCCAGGCTCCGCTAGCAGTGACTCGACTGGATCACCTGGGGATCTCGTCGAACACGTAGATCCAGGCGTCCTCGTCACCACCCACGCCGAGGTCCGAAAGAACCTGGGTTCCGGAGGCTCCGGCGTTGGTGAGGTGAGCCCTGGGATGTGTCTGAGGTTGGAAGCTGATGTGAAGCGTGTTGACCTGACCCGTCGCGCCGCCGACCAGAACCCGGCTGCCTCGCACCGTGAGGGTGTTGCCCGTGTTGTCCTGATCGCTGCCAAGCTGACGCTGGTACAGCACTCGACCGAGGTCGTTGCTCAAGACGGCAACGAAGCCGTCCAGACTGCCCGCGTAGGCGCCCTGAGTGACGACGCCGGGGGGCAGATCTGCCGAGTTGGTGGCGCCCGAGACTACGACGTTGCCACTGGCGGTGACACCCACGCCTTCGATCCCCTCACCCCGAGAACCACCGAAGAGCGTTGCTGCGGAGACCGAACCGTCCGAGTTCAGCTTCACGATGTAGGCGTCGCCCGGGTAGTTGCCGAGGATCCAATTACCGCTCGGATATCCACCGCCGGCGTAGTCCGGCTGCGCGGAGGCGCCGCTGGTGCCGGGATCGAGGGTACCCAAGCTGCCTGACTGATCGCCGGCACCAGAGAAGCAGCCGCTGTCCCGACACAAGCTGTCAGCGACATAGATGGTGCCATCGCTGTGCACGGCGAGGTTGTGGGTATCGCCGTTCACCGGACCCGAGGCTCCAAGGTAGCGGGTGAAAACATGGCCTCCGCCGGCAGTCAGCTTCACGAGATTGCCGTGGTTCACGCTGCCGCCGGGCGGATAGGCACCGAAGATGTTGCCCGCGCCTGCGTTCGCGTTGAAGTCAGCCGACTTGCCATGGGTCAGGAAGACGACGCTGTCGTCGTGCATATCCACACGGATGCTTGGTTGGCTGCCGTCGTTGGCACTTCCTCCGAGCCGAGACGCCCAGAGCACCGACTTGCCGTCAGCGGCTAGCTTGACCACGAGGGAGTCCTCGCCACCGGTCTTGCTGGTCTGAAAGGCCTTCGAGAACGCGCCGTTGCCCCACGCAGGCAGCGTCGAGCCCGGCTGCAGGAAGGTTCCGACGAGCACGTTGCCCTGGGAGTCGAGAGCCAGATCCCGGATGAACTCGTTGGCGCTCCCGCCGAGATAGGTCGCCCACTGCACGTTGCCCGAAGCATCGAGTCGCGCCACGTAGCCGTCTTGCTCACCGTAGGCGTTGGCGGCGCTGTCCCCGCCAAAGCTCGGCTGCACGGGAGCACCGGAGATCGGCGCGCACTTTCCCGCCCGACCGGCGAGTACGATGTCGCCGTTGGCAGCGATCTCGACGCCGTACGCGCGCTCGTAGTAGGGCCCT
>JAGQIY010001380.1 GCA_020430865.1 Myxococcales bacterium | reverse complement strand
GAGCACGACGGAATCCACCGCTTCACCGTGGGGCAGCGCAAGAACCTGGGTGTTTCCGCGGGAAAACGGCTCTATGTCGTGCGGGTGGACCGTGACGGCACCGTGGAGCTTGGCCCCCGGGAGCGGCTGCTCGCGGACAGCGCTTACCTGACGGACGTTGCGATCGCCGACGGAGTCACGGCGCCCTTCTCGTGCCACGCCGTGGTACGCTACCGGGGGACGCCGTTGCCCGCGCGCCTGGAGCACGGACCGGAAGGCTATCGCCTGGACTTCGTCGAGCCGCTGCACGCCGTGGTGCCCGGCCAGGTGGCTGTCATGTACGACGGGGATCGGGTGCTCGGAGGTGGTACGATCCTCAGGAGCTGGCTGCGTTCGGGAACCAGCGCTTGCTCTCCAGTCGTCAACGCACGAGCCTGAACCGCGTCGAAGCCATGAGCCCTCACCCCCAAACCCGTGACCTCCCAGGCTCCTTGCGCCCGTGGACCCGGCGCGTCGGCGCGCTGTTGCTGCTGCTCGGGTGGATCGGCGTCGGCTGCAGCACCGCAGAGGGTGACGGAGAGGTGCACAGCGACCGGCTGTTCATCGATGGTTGCTGGAACGGCAGCTACGATCTCAAGCCCAGCTTCTTCGCCGCGAATCCCTATCGGGACACGATGTTGATTCGCATCCAGCGGGGCGAAGACATCGAGGAGCTGAGTGATGGTCTGATCGTGATGGTCAACAACGTCGACGGGATCCGTGAGGGTCTGCTCGACACCCCCATCGAGGTCGGGCTGCCCTCTGGGGTGCAGCCCGTTGGGACGCCGATTCGCCCCCTCGAGGAGCCGCTCGTGAGCTTGAGCCTCTATCTGCACCAGACGTGTCACGAGCAGAACGGCTCTCTCCATGCCGTCGAGGGCACGATCACCTTCAGCGACTTGTTCAGCGGAGACCCGAACGAGCCGAACGGAGACGATCGTCTGACCGAGGCGCGCTTCGACGCCACGTTCGTCGATCCGCGAGATGCCACGGCGGATGGCAGCTATCCCGCGGGACGCGTCAGTCGCGTGACGGGATGGTTCCGCTTCTTCTTTCAGCGTGGCCAGCCAGCTCAGCCGTTTCCATAAGCGACCAAGAAATCGCCCAACGCGCCGCGCCAACACGCGCCTGGTCTGCGACCAGAGGCGAAGAGCCGACCAGCGTGGCATGCGCGGTCAAGCGCTGAGCCGGGTCTTTGGAGCTTGGCAAGTCGCCGATTCGCAGACGACAATTCGCGTTCGTGGAGGCGCGAACAACCAGTGCACTCGCGCCCGCGTGGGCGCGAACCGGCTCGAATTTTCGGGTTCCATCGCGATTGCTGCCGTGCTTCTCACCCCACCGCTTGGTGTGTGAGGTGGTTCATCAGGGAGCGTAACCGACGACCCATGCTCGAGGTGGTCACCTGGTGTGTGACGCCGGTGGAACTATACGCTCCCGCCGCCTTGATTGTCGGGTGTCTGACCGATACGATTTCTCAAACGGTTTCCTATGTATCCGCGCTTGCTCTTCACCACCTTGTTCGTGTTTGCCTGCAGCCTGTTTGGGTCGTTGGCATTCGCTGCTCCCAAGTCCTTTGGCAAAGCCGACGCAGCGTGGCATCGCGGCGAACTGGAAGAGGCTCAGAAGCTCTACCAGGAGGCGCTCAACGAAGGTGGTCTCGAACCCGAAGAGGTCGTGATCGCCTACAGCCGGATCGGCACCGTCAAGGCGGCGCTCAAGGACAAGGCTGGAGCGCTCAGTGATTTCCGCGTCGCTTCCGTGGTCGACCCCAACTTCGAGCTGCCTGCGGACAGCGGCCCCGTGGCGCGTAAGCTGTACGCCCAGGCCAAGAAGGAGGCAGGTGAGCAGGGTGAGAAGCTGAGCCTCAACATCAAGGCCCCCGAGGGTATCCCCGCCAACCAAGCGTTTGTCATCGAGACGGAAATTCCGGAGGGATTTGCGGTCTTCGTGACTCGCGTCGTCGTGACCATCGAGGACACGCTGACCGGGAAGAAGTGGCGCAAGAAGCTCGACTCGTCTGGTAAGCTGACCTTCAAGTTTCCTCCCAAGGTGGCCGAGCGAGGAGCGCGCCTGAAGGTGCGAGTGGCGGGCGTCGACGGGAAGGACAACGCCTGGGTAGCCGAGACGCTCAAGATCAAGGTCGAGGGCGAGCGCGCCAGCGGCGCTGCCGCGACCACCAGCTGGGGCAAGGAAGATCCCTTCGCCAAGAAGAAGAAGGACAAGAAGAAGGACGAGGGCGGCATCTTCTCTGGGCCAGTGCCCTGGATCGCCGGAGGAGTGGCCATCGTCGCGACGGCGGCGGTGGTGTTCTTCGCAACGCGACCGTCCGATGACGTCAGCGTCGGAGCGCCGGCTTGGCAATGAGCCCTGGCCCTGTGCCTCGGCCTCCACGCGCGCCCCGGCTCTCCGGGTCGGAGAGTGATTCACGCCTCGAATACAGTGAACCTTCTTTTCCCTCCGGCGGAACCTACTTCCTGGGGCGCTACCGCGTCGTCGACGAGATCGGCGTCGGCGGGATGGCCTCGGTTCACCTAGCCCGCGCAGACGGGCCTGGTGGTTTTCAGAAGTGGGTGGCGATCAAGCGCATCCACAAGCACCTCGCGGAAGACCAGACCTTCATCTCCATGTTCCTGGACGAGGCCAGGATCGCGGCGCGGATCACTCATCCCAACGTGGCCCAGGTCTTCGATCTGGGCACGCATCGCGACAGCTACTGGATCGCGATGGAGTACCTGCACGGCGAGCCGCTGCGGGAGGTCATGCGGGTGCTCGACGAGGGGGGCGGTCCCCCGATGGGGCACGCGATGGTGGCGCGCATCGTCGCGGACGCCGCGGAGGGGTTGCACGCGGCTCACGAGCTGGCCGACAAGCAAGGCAAGACCCTGGGGCTCGTGCATCGAGACGTGACCCCGCACAACCTCTTCGTCACCTACGACGGCAGCGTGAAGGTAGTGGACTTCGGTGTCGCGAAGGTCACCGACCGCATGACGAAGACGCGCGCCGGTACGCTCAAGGGAAAGCTCGCCTACATGAGCCCCGAGCAGGTGCGAGGAGAAGACGTCGACCGTCGTACCGACGTCTTCGCGCTGGGAGTCGTGCTGTGGGAGATCACGACGGGGCGGCGATTATTCCGCATGGATAACGATCTCGATACGCTCGAGCGCGTTCAGGCGTGTATCGTGCCGTCTCCCTCGAGCATCGTGCCGAACTACCCGGTGGAACTCGAATCCATCGTCATGCGCGCGCTCGCGAAGGACAAGAACCGCCGCTTCCAGACCGCCCGCGAGCTGTCGCGCGCGCTTCAGCAGTACCTGATGAAGACGGGTCAGTTCATCGGTGCCGACGAGATCGGCGGGTACATGAAGCAGGTCCTTGCCGATCGCTACGAGAAGCGTGAGGCGCACCTGCAGTGGGCCGCCGAGGTCACCCAGACCATCAGCCTGGACAAGCTCGAACGACCCAGCGCCGGCAACCTCGACGAGGTCAGCTTGCTCACGCTGGAGAGTGACGTGCAATCGGTACCCGGCGGTCCGCTCAAGACCTCCACGGCCCTTGCCAGCCCTGGCACCAGGCTACCGCCGATCAGCGCCGCGCCTGCCGCGAATGCCCCCCCGCGGAGGCCCTCGCAGCCGACTCGTCAAGCCATCCCCAGCTCCACGCCCGTATCCGGCCCTGCCTTCGCGGCCGCCAACGCCATGCGCCCGTTCGGCGCAACTCAACCCCTCGCAGCACCGCGGCCAGCAGCTGGACGGCCGCCCACGGTGCCGCCTCCAAAGGAGCTTCCAGGATATCCCCTGGAAGGTCCATCCTCTCAGCCCCAGCCCGATTCCGACATGAACTCTCCGAAGCGCACTCAGCTAGGCCTTGGTGCTCCTCCGCCGCCGCCGCCGCGGCCCGCCGCGGCCAAGACCCAAGTGATCCCAAGCTACTCGGCGCCGGCTGCCCCACAGCCCCCCGCCACCCAGCATCCCGGCTTCCACAGCTATGACGAAGACGACGATGCGGTGACGCGGATCATGGACAGTCCGCTGGACCTCAACGATGAGGATCTCAACACGGCGTCCATCTCGACGGCGGTGCACGTCCCACCAAAGAGCTATCAGCCGGCGCCCCAGCCCGCGTCGCCCGTGGTCGTGTCGGAGCCTCCCCCAGCGCAGGTCGTACCCACTCCAGCGCCACCCCAGGCCCAGGCCGCGGCACCTCAGGTCGTCTACTCCCAGCCCCCGCAGAAGGACTCGCGCTCGTTGATGATCGCGGTCATCGCGGCGACGACGACACTGGCAGCTCTCGCCCTGACGGCTCTGGTGGTGCTCAAGGTGCTGGAGAAGCCAGCAGCTGCACCCGTGCCCACCGTGGCGACGGTTCAGGCCCCGACTGCGCCGACCGCGACCGCTCCTGCGCCGACCGCGACTGCGGAGACCCCGCCGCCGGCGACGGCCGCTGCCGCTCCGACCGCGACCGCTGCGGAGAGCGAGACCCTCGACCCGAGCTCTCTGCCCGAGGAGAAGAAGCCAGAGACCGCGACCGGCACCGGTTCACCCGCGCCGGCTCGCGTGCCTGGACCGCTGAAGCCTCAGGAGCCAGCGGCGCCCAAGGCCGAGCCCGGTTTCCTCACGGTCGTGTGTGACCCTGCCTGCGATAGCGTGAGCGCCAACGGGCGCAACCTCGGGCCGTCGCCCGTCGTGCGAGCATCGCTTCCTCCCGGAAACTACGGAGTCTCCCTGCGACGCAAAGGAGCGCCGTCGAAGGCGATCAGCGTCACCATCACCAGTGGAAAGACCACGGCTCAGCGCGTAAGCATGGGCTCTTGAAGCGCCTTGGCGCTCTCCAGCTTGCGACGGCTCGTCTTCAGCAAGAACAGTGACATGAGAACTTATACTTCGAAGGGTGTGCGAGCTTTCGGTTGGACGTCCGGTGCGGTGCTGCTGCTCGGCAGTGGCCTGGTCGGCTCCGCCTGTTCGTCCCGCGATCTGGAGCTCGTGCTCCACGATCAGTGCACGACGCAGTGCAAGACCCAGGAGAACGGCAGCTGTGTCGAAAACTACGAGGGCTTCCGCGCGCTCGGTGAGTACACCGAGTTTGCGGTGTTCGAGTCCGACTGCCCGGGCAGCACCTGCGGAGACGTCGAAGCCAAGCTCGCCGTCGGCGACACCGAGGGCGCGGTCTTTCGCAGCATCGTGGCAGGGGACAGCGGATTGCCCGAGGTGGGCACCCTCACCGCACGCAAGTACGCCTTCGGCGTGATCGTGAAGGATGGTAGCTGCAAGCCGGTAGCGACGGGTTGCACCTGCGCCAACCTCGAGGACATCAAGAAGGTCGAGATCAACGTCGCTGCCTGGGCGAACTGCCCGCAGAGCGGTTGCTCGCCATCTCAGGCCTGCACACCCCTTCAAGCGAGCACTGGCTGCATCGCTCCGTCCACCTGCGTGGCCGGTCGTTGCGAAGGTGAGCCCGGGGACGGCGGGACCGGCGACTCGTCTACGGACGGTGGAGGAGGTGCCTGCGATCTCAGCGTCGTCGCCAGCGGCGAGCTACCGGCTGCTGCGGCAGAGGACGCGAACGTGTCCGGGCCAGCGGTCGTCGCGACGCCGAGTGGATTCGTGATCGGTTTCCGGGAGCAGAACCCCTCGACGACGGCGATCCAGCTCGTGCTGCAGGGAGTCAGCGACGCGGGCGCGCCAGCATCGCCCTCGAAGGTCGCACTCAGCGCGTGCGCGGAGACGCCGACGGATCTGGGGTTGGGCATCGCGTTCGGCGATGGAGGCGGCGTCTTGGCGGCGAGTCTCCCCGACTGCACGGGTGGCGGGGCTGGGGCGGCGTTCGTCTCCTTCGATGCAAGCGGCGCTGCCACGGGGAACAACTCCTTCCCCAACCCCGCGTTCAACGAGCTGACCCTGGCCCGGAATCACACCGTCACTCCCATCGCCGGCACCGCCAACGACTTCGAGTTCGTCTATCGGGTGCTGTCGGGCAACGGCGTGGTCGTTCAGAGCGCCACGCTCGAGGGCGCCGGCTTCAAGTCGGGGTTGAACACGACCAACCTGTTCATGGCAGCTCCCGCCGGGTTTGCGGAGGTCACCCAGACGGCGAGCGTACGCGGCTTGCTGGGTCAGATCCCCGATCGCTCGGCGGTGGTGCTCCAGGTGGGCGCGCCGGGGTCCGCGACGCCCACCGAGCTCGAGCTTCCCTACGCGGAGTGGGGGGCGGTGACGTCGTGGGACGAACGGGTGGTTGCGATGGTGCCCGGCGCGACCGGGATCCAGTACCAGCTCGCCGACGCCAGCGGCGCCGATCTCGGGCTGGGCTCTGCTGGCAGCGGCTCGGTGCGCGGCGGCGACGTGGCACAGCTCGGGGATCGCGTCGTCTTCCTGACCGGTGCATCGGAGAAGCTCACGTTCCTGCCTCACAGCGGCGCCAACACGACGCTCAGTGCCGGCACGCCGGTGGTGTTCGATGGCAGCGTCGGGGACACGGCTCTGACCGGGTTCGAGGGCGACATGGTCTCGATGGCCGCGGCTCGTGGCCTCGTCGCGGTGGCGTGGGTCACTCGGTCCAAGCTCAGCGCAGGTGAGCCGACGGGCGGGTGGGCCGTGTTGTCGTGCAGCGACTGACCGTGGGGGCGAGGTGAGGACGCGCGTCGATCAGCGCCTGATCGAGGACTGCGAGCGCTATGCGTTTCGTTTCACGTGCGAGTCTTGCTGTTACTTCGCTGAAGGCAACGAAGGGTGTGCGCTCGGGTATCCCAACCAGGAACATCGCGAAGGGCACGTCCAGCCTGGGGGTGAGCTGGTGTTCTGCAAGGAGTTCGAGTTGACCTGACTCGATGCCTCGCGTGGCTCGCTCTCACCCCCCAACCCTGATCAAGCTCGTTCGAGCTGCCTTGATCGAGCTCGGGCTGCGCCGCGCGAATCTTCTGGTCGCGGTGAGTGGGGGGCCTGACTCGATGGCCTTGCTCCACGCCCTGTGCCTCTCGCGAGAGAAGCTCGGCTTACAGCTGTGGGCGCATGGCGTCGATCACGGGCTACGAGCGGAAGCGGAGGCGGAGCTGGACTTGGCCGAGCGCCTCGCGCGGCAGCACGGCGTCGTGTTCACTCGCTCCCGCGTCGAGCTGGGGCGCGGCGGGAACCTCCAGGCGCGCGCGCGCAGCGCACGCTACCGCGAGCTGGAGGAAGTAGCGGGGCGCGTGGGTGCTCTGATCTGCACCGCCCACCACGCCAACGACCGAGCCGAGACGGTGCTCCTGCGGATCCTGCGAGGGTCGGGGCCAGGTGGACTGGCTGTGCTTCCCGCGCGGAGTGGCGACCGAGTCCGTCCGATGATCCGCGCCAGCCGCGAAGACGTGCTGCGCCATGTGGCTCGACATCGCCTCGAGGTTGCGACGGACCCCTCCAACGCCGATCCGCGTTTTTTGCGGGTTCGTGTGAGGCGCGAGCTGCTGCCGCTGCTCGAGCAGCTCTCCCCCGGAATCGTGGGGCATCTGACCGCGCTGGCGGATCAACTCGGAGAGGAACCAGTGCAACGAGGCGGGCTGAACCGCGCGCAAATCCAGGCCTTGCAGCGCGCTCTCAGCCAGCGCCAGCCGCTCGAGTTGACGCTGAAAGGCGGGCGCGTGTTGACCTTCGCGCCGACGCAGGCGAACGCCGACGAAGAGGCTCGGTCGCGCGGCACGTTGTCGCTCAAGCGGCGTCCCTAGTGTTCTGTCTCAACCACCTGCCAGTGGCTCACAGAAACCACGCGCTGCCACGCCGCGTACCCCCAGACGACCGCCGCGGCCGCGATCGGGGACGACCCTGCGCCGCCGAGCCCCACCCGAGCGCCATTTCGCATCACTTACGCGCGCGGCATTGTGGGTCGTCAGGGGATGCACCACCGCCAGTTCGACATTACGTAGAAGGAATCTCTGCCCGTTCCCTTCTCCAACCCACAAAACGAGTGCGAAACCATCGCCAGCGCATGCTCTCCCGGTTAAGAACCGTCTCGGCCCAGGCCTCGGGTGCGCCCCTGGCGTGGCGGTGGCATGATGAACCGAGCCAGCTCAGCTCGCGCGGTCTCGTCGCCCGCAGCTCGAACTCACAACTCTCTCGCGCCGCTTGGGCACGAGCATTCGATCACTACTCACCATCGCATCGCAAGTCGCTGAGGAACAGTGAAGCAACCCCATAAGACCGTCCTGCTCTGGGTCGTCCTGATCGTCGCCTTCTTCGCGATCTGGCACTTCGTCGACAGCGAAGGCCAGCATCGCAAGTCCGTGCCCTTCAGCGAGTTCATGGCGCTGGTGGACGCCCCGAAAGAAAAGAAACACGTCAAAGACGTCGATATCAAGGACACGCGATATCGCTTCACCGTCGAGGACCCCGGGAACCCCAAGGGCGAGAAGAAGGAGACCATCGGTCCGGCGGTCTCCGACGCCATCATGAAGCGGCTCCTGCGTAACGACGTGAAGGTCAACTACGAGCAGGAGGAGAGCAACCCAATCCTCACCACGATGCTCACCATCCTGCTACCGATGGTGATCTTGCTGGTGATGTTCTACCTCTTCATGCGCCAGCTGCAGGCAGGTGGCGGCAAGGCGATGAGCTTCGGAAAGAGCCGAGCGCGGCTGCTCAACGAGGCTCAGAACAAGGTCACGTTCGCTGACGTGGCGGGGGTCGACGAGGCGAAGGACGAGGTCGAGGAGCTGATCGCTTTCCTCAAGGATCCGAAGAAGTTCCAGAAGCTCGGCGGACGCATCCCCAAGGGCGTGCTGATGATGGGCCCGCCTGGCACCGGAAAGACGCTGCTCGCGCGCGCCATCGCCGGTGAAGCCGGCGTGCCGTTCTTCAGCATCTCGGGCTCCGACTTCGTGGAGATGTTCGTGGGTGTCGGCGCGAGCCGGGTGCGCGATCTGTTCGAGCAGGGCAAGAAGCACGCGCCCTGCATCATCTTCATCGACGAGATCGACGCGGTCGGTCGCCACCGCGGCGCGGGCCTCGGCGGCGGTCACGACGAGCGCGAGCAGACGCTGAACCAGCTCCTCGTCGAGATGGATGGCTTCGAGTCGAACGAGG
>JAGQIY010001379.1 GCA_020430865.1 Myxococcales bacterium | reverse complement strand
TGCTGCTGGACGAGCCCACCAACCACCTCGACATCGAGTCCATCATCTGGCTCGAGCAGTTCTTGCGCGGCTTCGAAGGCGGCCTGGTGGTCACGTCTCACGACCGCGAGTTCCTCAATCGCCTGGCCACCAAGATCGTCGAGATCGACTCGGGCGAGCTGACGACGTACTCCGGCAACTACGACTTCTACGAGGAGCAGCGCGCCATCGCCGCCGCTCAGCAAGAGGCGCAGTACGCGCGGCAGCAGGCCATGCTCGCCAAGGAGAAGGCCTTCATCGCCCGCTTCAAGGCGCGGGCCAGCCACGCGGCGCAGGTGCAGAGCCGGGTGAAGAAGCTGGAGAAGATCGACGTCATGGATCCGCCGAAGCGGCGCCGCACGGTCGAGTTCGAGTTCCGCGCGCCGCCCCGCTCGGGGGACGACGTGATCAAGGTGGAGGACGTCTCCAAGGCGTACGGCGAGCTCGAGATCTACGACCACTTCAGCTTCCTGGTGAGGCGCCGGGAGCGCTGGTGCGTGATGGGCGTGAACGGCGCTGGAAAATCCACGTTGCTCAAGCTGGTCACGGGCTTCGCCGAGCCCGACTCCGGCGAGGTTCAGCTCGGAGCCGCCGTGAAGGTCGGCTACTTCGCCCAGCACGCGATGGATCTCCTCGACGCGGGGCACACCGTCTTCGAGGCACTCCAGCATGATTTCCCCACGGCGAGTGTCGGCTCACTGAAGACTCTCGCCGGCGCCTTCGGCTTCTCCGGAGACGAGGTCGAGAAGCGCTGCAGCATCCTCTCCGGCGGAGAAAAGGCGCGCCTCGTGCTCGCCAAGATGCTCTACGACCCGCCGAACCTGCTGGTGCTCGACGAGCCCACCAACCACCTCGACCTGGAGACCAAGGAGGTGCTGATCAAGGCGCTGAAGGACTTCGAGGGCACCATGCTGTTCGTGTCTCACGACCGCAAGTTCCTTGCAGCGCTGTCGAATCGCGTGCTGGAGCTCACCCCGGAGGGCCCGCGGGAGTACCTCGGTGGTTACACCGAGTACGTCGCCGAGTCCGGCCACGAAGCGCCGGGCCTGCACTGAGCTGCCGACGTGGGGGGCCGAGCGCGCGAACTCACTCGACTTCGAGGATCTCGTACTCGCGCAGCGCGCCGCCGATGCGAAGCTCGAAGGCCTCGCCGACTTCCTTGCCAACCAGCGCCTGCCCCAGCGGCGCCTCGACGCTCACCAGCTGGATCTCCCCCCCTGCATCCATCAGACGGATCCCTCCGCCGGCGTTGACCAGGAACAACCGTTGCTCTCTCTGGTTCACTTCCACGCGGATCAGTGCCGAGAGCGCGATCGGGGTGGCCTCGCCGAACTCCCGGAGTTCCATGAAGCGCAGACGTTGCAGCGCCGCTTCCGTCTCCACGACTCGCTGGGCCTGTCCCCGGGCGAGGTAGCTCTGCTCGAGCGCTCGCGTGTCCTTGTCATTCTCGGGTCGCGCCTCTTCGTGCACTGCGCCCTCCCGTGTCGCGTTCGCGGCACGAGTCAGCTCCTCGAGCTGCAGCCTGAGCTGCTCCAGGGCCCCCGAAACCAGTGCGGCCTTGTCCGCCATGTGCGCATGCTAGCGCGCAAACCGCTCAGCGCGCAGCGAGCTCTGCGCCCGGCCGCTCCAGGGGGACGATGTAAGGTGCTGGCCCGAGGCCCAGCGGCGCGCTCGCGAGGTCGAACTCCGGATCGATCAGCGGCTGCGAGGGGCGGCCGTTCAGCGACGCATAGGCGCGGGCGCGCACCTTGACAGGTCCCTCGTCGCTGTAGCGGCGCGCGAGGTGCAGCGCGTACTCGTGGATCATGTCTGGCTGCGTCGACAGCATGCGCAGCTGCAAGGCCGATAGTTCGTCCCGGGGCGACACCAGGAAGCGCCGCCGCGGCGTCTCGACCTCGTACTCCACGCTGCCAGTCTTCTCGATGAGCATCACGCGCCAGGCGAAGCGAAAGCCCTGCTCGGTCCAGTTCAGTTCCCCGGGGTAAAGCAAGCCGCGCAAGGGCAGCAAGAACTGCAGGAGCAAGTAGGCGCCAGCGAGCGCAAGCCAGGTTCGCCCAACCAGGCGAGGCGAACGCTCTCGCAGTGGCCGCTCGTCCCTCGAGCAGGATCGGGGGTGAGGAACTCTGGACCAGCGCCCGAGCAGCGCCGCGGGCCAGTCGGGATCCCAGCACAGCGTGAGGCTCACCAGCATCAGCCAGGAGAAGATGCCGATTGGAAACATCAGCCAGTTGCTGAGGTGAAACACCAGGGCCAGCGCGAACGCGGCCTTGCGTGTGCGCTTCCACCAGAGCAGCGGGACCACGCTCAGGTCGAACAGGGCCCCCGCCCAGCTCATGGCGAACGCGCTGGGCTGCGCGACGAAGAGCCGCCCGAGCAGCGGCCAGTCCGCGAACTGCAGCAGCCAGCCACGCACGGGCTCGGCGCGCAAGAGCCAGTCGGAGTTCAGCTTCGCCAACCCCGCGAAGGTGTACACGCAGAACAGCTGCGCGCGAAGCAGACCGTAGTGAGCCCAAGCGACTGGCGCGGGCGCCTCGCCCCGACGCCGAGCGCGCCAGGAGTCCACGGAACACGCATTGCCGCACGGCACTACAACGAGCAGCAACGCCAGCAAGCTCACCAGGTAGTAGTGGTTCAGGTACGTGGCCTTGTCGAAGAGCTCCGCCCAGGTGAAGAGCAGCCCGAAGGCCGCTGCGCTGAGTCGGGAATAGAGACCGACCGCCAGCGCGAGCGCCGCCACGAACATGAGCGCGAAGTGTAGGTAGAGACCCCACGTCGGCCACGGCCGCAGCCACTCGAAGCCCAGGTAGCTGAAGTGGAACTCGGGGCGGACGTAGAGTTCTTCGATCCATCCCCGCGCCAGGAAGCGCAGCGTGCCGAAGCACATCAGCAGGCCAAATAGCGCGCGGAAGGCGCCGAGGCCCGCGGCGCTGGCTGGCCTCGAGAGCCGCGCTCGCCAGCTCTCGAACATCTCAGTCACCGTCGTTCCCGCTGAAGCCCACGCTGACCGAGAGCGCGCCGAGCACGTCGACCTGAATCATTCGCTGCAGGTCGCCCAGGGCCTTTTCGGCGCTGCGAAGCAGCTCAGGCGCACGCACCACGGCCTCGGTGAGCGGCAGACGGACCTCAGCGCAGGCCGCCGTCGCGGCCTCGAAGCGCACACGCAACCGAGACGAGAGCTGGGGCTTCAGGCGCTCGAGGTAGCGAGACAGCCCGAGCACCTCGGGCGACTCCGCCCCGAACAGCAGCATCCGGACGCCGTCCAGGTTGTCCAGGATGTCCTGCATGCCCCGCTGACTGAACTGCGACTCGGCCTTCTCGGGCTGTGGCACACCTCCAGCAGAGTCACCCAGCGGCTTCGCGAGCTTATCCCCACGGATCAGTTCTATGAGCACCGCAGCCTGCTGCACCATCGCTCCGAGCGCTGCCGGCAGGGTCGGATAGAGCTCGTCGTCGCTCTCTCCCGCCTCGCTGATGGACTCCGCGAAGCCTGCACTCCAGGCGTCGAGGAGCGCCTGTGCCACACGCTCGAGCTCGGCGGCGAGGGCGACCACGTAGT